>CAYNOM010000728.1:0-3682 GCA_964398415.1 uncultured Polyangiales bacterium
ATCACACATGCCACCGGAAGCCTACGGACCACCGCGCCAGCCCTCGACCCGACCGAATCTTGGTGAGACAAATAGGTGTGGTGGACAACTTCTGGCTCGACATGCTCGGTGTCAACGACAGAGAAGCTGGTCACACCAATTTCTACGCCTTCGGCGAGAGCGGTACCGACTGGGTGGGTACGCCCGGCGCCCTCACGAGCTCGGGTCGCAACCGCTTCGTGGGAGCCACACGTATCTCGAGTCAGCGCCTGGAGAACCACAGCAATGACTCGTGGTGCCTCGACTCGTACGTCTGGGGCGCCTCGACCTGGTCGTCGATCTACTACGGCCCGTTGCTTGGCAGCGACTACACCGACGTCGTGCTCGATCGGGATTCTCCCCGCATCCCCTCCGTCCGCGAGTACTACACGAGCTTTGCGCTTACGCCCGCGGGCGTTCAGGGCACAGCCGCATACGCGTACGTCGGCCTGCCCTTGAAGCGCACGGGGCGCTGGAACGAAAGCGCGGTTGCATGCGCCTTGGGCGACAACCCTCCAGACAACACGTGCAACAACGTGGACGAAGACTGCGACGGCCAAGTCGACGAGCACTGGATGTCGACCGCAGGGTGCGGCTTGGGCGTATGTTGGCGCCCCGCCACCCAAACCTGCGACCGAGGGATTCCCTCCCAGTGCGTTCCTGGCACGCCCCTGTCGGCGGTCGATACGACGTGCGATGGCATCGACGACGACTGCGACGGCATCCGCGACGACGACGCCATCCCCTCTCTCGCGATCTGTGGCATCGGATCCTGCCAGCGCGAAGGCGAGCGCAGGTGTCAGGGAGGGCGATGGGTTTCGTCGTGCCAGCCGGGAGCAGCTCAAGCCGAGGTCTGCAACGGCATCGACGACAACTGCGATGGCGTGTCCGATGCCGACCACTTCGCGGGTGTCACGGAGGTGTGCAACGGCCTCGATGACAACTGCGACGGCATCGTCGACAACCTGCCCTGGGACGAAATCAGCTGCGGCAGCGGGGTGTGCGCGGCGAGCGGGTTTCGCTATTGCGATGGCGCGCGCATCGTCGAGGAGTGCTACGCCGACTATTCGCGCGCCCAGCCCACGGACGACGACCGGGATGGCATCGACGACGATTGCGACGGTCTCGTCGACGAAGACCCTTACCTCGATCCAGAGACCTGTACAGCACTCGGAGCCGAGTGCGGCAGCGTGCAAGACGACGCCGGCCGTTGGCTCCACTGCGGCACCTGTGCCCAGTTTCCAGGCACGGTGTGCGGAGGCGGCGGCGAGCCTTACGTCTGCGCGCCGGCCCAAGGCACGCCCGACCCGCGCTTGATCGCACCACCCTTGCCCAAGACGGGCAGCTCTTTCGTCGAGGCCTTCGGCTTTCTGTACGACTCGGAAACCCCTGTGCAGATCGGTGTCGACCCGAGCGCGATCAACCCCGAGGCTGCTGCAGCCATCCGCGGCTTCGTGTGTGTCGAAGACCCAGGTGCAAAGGCCCAGCCGCGGAGCGAAAATCGCTGCCTTCGCATGGGCAACGCCAAGCCTCTGCCAGGCGTGCGCGTGGTCATCAAAGACCACCCCGAATACGGCGCCACCTACTCACGCCACGACGGCGCCTTCGACATGGTGTTCAACGGCGGTGCGGCGCTCGAGGTCGAGCTCACGCACCCCAACTACATCCCGTCCACCCGTCGCTTCACGACAGGCTGGAACCAGTACGGCAGCGTCGATGTCGTGGTGATGCTGGGGCGCTACCAGGCATCGCCCGACACGGTGGCGCTGTCGAACGAGGCCGGCATCACGACCATCCAGACCACCCAGTGGGTCGATGGCGACGTCATCGACGCGGACGATTACGACGATAACCCAGGCGACGGCGTGCTCGCGCGCGGCACGCGCCAGGCGGCCATCATGCTGCCTGCGGGCACCCGCATCACGGCGGTGCGCGACGACGAGGCCACGCAGCAGACGTTCCCGATCGACCTCGGGACCCAAGCCACGATCCAGATTCGCGAGTTCACGGTGGGCGACAACGGTCGTCAGACCATGCCGGGCGAGCTGCCCCCGAGCTCGGGCTATACGTACGCGTTCGAGGCCTTCGTGCAGCAGGCGGGGCCCGACGCGCGCGTGTCGTTCGCGGACGCGCAGAACAAGCCGAGGGCGATCCCGGTTTACGTCGAGAACTTCCTCGACATCCCGGTGGGCATGGCCGTGCCTCTCGGCACCTACGACCGCGATCTCGCGCGCTGGGTGCCGATGCAGGACGGCTCGGTCATTCGCATCGTCAGCGAGACCGACGGCCTCTCGAACGTCGACACCACGGGCGATGGGCAGCCGGACAATACTGGCCTCGGCGTGGAAGAGCGGCAGCTGCTCGCGCAACGCTACGATCCCGAAACGAACGGGCGGCCCACGACGCTGTGGCGCTTTGCGACGAGCCACTTCACGCCGTTTGACTGCAACTTCAACGTCTCAGTGCCAGGCAAGCCTGATGCCCCGCCGATCCCTGGGGATCCTGAGACCGTTCCACCCGCCAATACCAAGGCCTGCGGCAGCATTCTGCACTGCGAGAGCCGCATGCTCGGCGAGCAGATCGAGCTGCCGGGAACGGGCATGGCGCTCACCTATCACTCGGGTCGCGTACAGGCGAACGTGCGCGGTGGTCGAGCCCTGGAGCTGCTTCTCGACCCGAGATATGTGGACTTCCAAGAAGATCTCCCTGCGGATCGGCGGGGCGTTTGGGTAGCCGTCACGCTGCTGGGACGTGCCTTCGAGGAGTACCTCTCGCTCGACGACTTGACTGCGAGCGGCAATCGCTATGTCTTCGAATGGGACGGCAACGATGCCACGGGGCGCCCCTACCCCGGAAGCGTCGAGGTCGAGTACGTGATCGCGTGGACTACGGGCAATCAGTATGTGCTGCAGGCTGCAGGGCAGGTTGCAAACTCGTTCGGTGCACCAACCCGGGCAGGGTGCTTCGGGGGATGCTGCAGCGCGGGTGGACTCACATACCGCAGCGCGGGGGTGCGCAACCTCCTCGGCACCGACCGCGTCGGTGTTTCCAGAAGTCGCGGCCGAGCCGTGCTTGGGACCCCTAGCATCGAGTCCCTCGGGCTAGGAGGCTGGGGGCTCTCGCTCCACCATCTGTTCGACCAGGAGAGGCAGCGCGCCCTGCTCGGCCCGGGAGATACCGCGCTTCGGGCAACCGCAGTGCGCGACACCGGTCGCTTGCCGGTCTCGGCCGGAAACCTCGCAACGGCGGCAGATGGCACCACCTACCTGATCCCGAGCAACTTCGACTCGCAGTACCCCCCAGGGCTGTACGCCATGGTGGACGGCGTTCCCGTGCTCGTCACATCGGCGTGCAGCGCTAACGTCGTGCAGCCCGTTCGTGCCGGGCTCGACGGCGCAGTGTACTGCGTAGGGCACGGCTCCAACGCTAACGTCGTGCGCCGCATTCGCAGGCTTGATCGCCGCAGCTGGTCAGACGAGCCAATCCGTGCGGCGATTCCAGCCGGAACGAATCCGGCCGGCGGGATCAGCGCTCTTGGCGCGGGAGCCGACGGAACCCTCTATCTTGGGCACTGGATTTCGACTGGGGCGGGGCAGGTCTATGCCCTCTCACGGCTCCGAGCCGAAGCAGGTCTCGAAGGAGACATTCAGGCTGCTCAACCAGC
>CAYNOM010000729.1:0-3677 GCA_964398415.1 uncultured Polyangiales bacterium
TGATGCCCCTCGCCGCACCGATCGGCTCGGGTCTCGGCATTCGCAATCCCTACAACCTCGAGATCATCCTCAAGCAGGCCAGCGTGCCGGTGATCGTCGATGCGGGCGTGGGCACGGCATCCGACGCCGCCATTGCCATGGAGCTCGGTTGCGATGGCGTCCTGATGAACACCGCCATCGCCGGCGCCAAGGATCCCGTGCGCATGGCCCGCGCCATGCGACTTGCGATCGAAGCGGGACGCCTGGCCTATCTCTCGGGACGCATTCCGAAGAAGCTGTACGCCACGGCCTCGAGCCCCCTCGAGGGTGTGATCGGCTCGGAGCACGCGTGAAGGCGCTGCTCGTCGCGACGCTGCTGCTCGCCACCGCGCCCTATCAGTGCGCGAGCGACAGCGGCGACAGACCCGTCGAGGACACGGCACCCCAAGCCCTGTGGATCCTGGCCGAGCGCTTCTCAAACGAAGGTAACGCGGAGGCGCGCCGCACCACGCTCGAGCAGATCATCGACCAGTACCCGAGCTCCCGTTACGCCCAGCGCGCGCGCCAGGAGCTCGGCGTCCCAGACCCCGGCAGCGCTTCCGCCGAGTCACCATGAGCGCCCCGCGCTTTTCGATCGTGGTCATCACCGATCACCTGCCCGACGTACCCGAGCGGGTGGCGCGAGCCCTTGCGTCCGTTCCGCCCTTGCGTGTCGCGGTCCAGCTGCGGATGAAGCAGGCCAACGCCCGCGATCAGCTCTCGATCGCCCGCGAGCTTCGCAGCATCACACGTGAAGCTGGGGCTTTTCTCTTCATCAACGATCGGGTCGACGTCGCCCTGGCTGCAGATGCCGACGGCGTGCACCTGCCTGCGGCGGGCCTCGGCCCGGCCGATGTACGGGAGTTGATGCCTCGAGGCTGCATTGGGCTCTCCTGCCACTCGGCCCGAGATCTGGCCGCCGCAGCCGTGGCGGGCGCCGATTACGCGACGCTCTCGCCCATTTACGCGGTCGAAGGCAAGGCCCCTCCCCTCGGCATCGCCGGTTTTGGTGCGGCGATCGCGGGGGCTGCCCTGCCCGTCTACGCCCTCGGCGGGGTCGGCCCCCGTGACCTGCCTGCTCTGCTCGCCTGCGGGGCCCGCGGAGTCGCCGTGATCCGCGCGGTCATGTCCGCCGACGAGCCGGGTCGGGCCCTGTCCGACCTGCTCACACGAATCGACCACGCCCGGCCCCAAGAGGGAGGCGAGGCGTTGCCCGGGGGGGCTTAGGCGGCTAAGGTTCGCGCCGCCTAACACGGCATGGTTTGGGAATTTTTCGGTTTGTAGGCGCAACGCGCGCGCGAGAAGGAGCCGCTGGATGGGCAGCGTGAAGAAGAACGACAGCAAGGTCGTGGCATGCCAAGGCGATCCTCAAGTCACTCCGGATAGCGCGCGTGAGCTCGGCCTCGCCGAGCAAGATCTCGAGCGACTCAAACGCGATCTCGGCAAGACACCGACCTACACCGAGCTGCGTATTGCAGCGACGATGTGGAGTGAGCGCTGCGCGCAGCGTTCATCGCGCGCCCATCTCAAACGCCTGTCCATCTCAGGCGCCCACGTCACCCACGGCACGACCGACGGTGCCGGTGCCCTCGACCTCGAAGACGGGTTGTCGGTGGTGCTTCGCCTGTCGAGCGAGCGCATGGGAGAGCAGCCCGCCGAAGCGGCCGAGCGACAACTCTCGCAGAGCCTGCGCGACGTGGTGGCCATGGGCGCAAAGCCCGTCGCCCTGCTCGATACCCTGAAGCTCGGCGCCATCGATGCGGCGCGCACTAAGGATGTCCTGCGTGGCGCGGTCGACGGCCTCTCGCGCTACGGCCGCGAGCTCGGGCTCGGCATGGTCGGCGGTGACACCCAGATCGACTCGCGCGCGAACGCCGGCTCCTACGTCGGCGCGCTCGCGCTCGGCGTGTGTCGCAGCGACGCGCTGATGGCGGCTCGCAACAGCGGCCTCGGCAACAAGGTGCTCTACCTCGGTCAGGGCACCTCGGCGGACGGCACCTGTGACGCGACGGTGGCGGCCGCATTGGCCAAGGTGTGTTCGAGATTGTTTGCGAGCGGCTACGTCGATGGCGCAGAAGCCCTCGGCGCGGGCGGTCTATGTGCAGCCGCCATGCGCCTGGCGACGCGGGCGGGCACGGGCATCGAGCTCGATCTCGACGCAGTGCCCCACGGCGCTTCCGCCCTGTCGCCCGCAGACATGCTGTGCCTCGAGACCCCCGAGCGGCTGCTCGTGATCGCGCACCGCGGTCGAGAAGAGCAGGTGCTCAGCCTGTGCAACGAGGCGGGCGTCGCAGCCCACGTCGTCGGCATCGTGACGAACACGCAGCGCTTTGCCTGCAAGACGAGCGAGGGCGGAAAGCCCCAGCTCATCGCTGAGCTGCCGTTGTCGGTGATGACCACCGACGCACCGCGCCACGAGCGCCCGCTCAAGGCACCCGAGATCGATCCCTCGCTGCCCGAGCTACCCACCGGACGTGCCCTCGACGTAGAGCGCGAGCTGTTGCGCCTCGTGGGCTCTCCGCGCGCCGGCAGCCGCGAGTGGATCTTCAAGCAGCTCGAGCCGGCCGCAAAGGCGAGCGCCGTGACACGCCCGGGCCAGGCGGATGCCGCCGTGCTGCGCGTAGGGCTCGGCGACGACGACAGCGAGCGCGTGCTTGCGGTGTCCGTCGACGCGAGCGTGAGACACGTCGAGCTCGACCCACGCCAGGGCGCTGCCATGCTGGTCGCCGAGTGCGCCCGCAACGTGGCCTGCACCGGCGGCGAGCCCCTCGGCCTCGTCGCCTGCCTCACTCTGTCGGAGGTCGACTCCTCCGAAACCGCCTGGCGCCTGAGCCAGATGATCGACGGCCTGAATGACGCCTCCACGGCGCTCAAGCTGCCGGTGGTGGGTTGCCACGTGAGTGTCAACGAGGGCCATGACGCGGCAGGTCCCTGCTCTCTGACCGTGGGCGTGGTGGGCCGCGTGCGCAGCCGCAACGAGCAGCTCGCCATCGCCTTCGGGCGCCAGGCCGACACCGTCGCGGTGCTCGGCGGAATCGGCAAGGGCAACCTATCGGGCTCCGAGTGGGCCGTCTCGCGCAGCAACAAGATCAGCGGCACGCCGCTGTCGATCGATCTCGCGGCCGAAGTGAAGCTGCAGCGCGCCGTGCTCGAGCTGGGGCGCGACGGGCTGCTCTCGAGCGCCCACGATGTCAGCGACGGCGGACTCGGAGTCGCGCTCGCCGAGTGCTGCATCGCGGGCCGCATCGGATGCTCGCTCGAGCTCGAGACGGAGTCGGAGCAGCGCTCCCTCGAGCTTCTGTTCCACGAAGAGCCCTCACGCATCGTGGTGAGCTTCGCGCCTGAGCAACGCGAGAAGGTCCAGCAGCGCTGCGAGGCCCTGGGCGTGCCCTTCACACGGCTTGGCTTCGTGGGCGGCGACACCCTCGAAATCGAAGACGTCCTCGACGTGCCTGTGCACGTGCTCGTCGACACCCACGCCCGCGCGCTCGAGCCGGTCGTCGGCGACTGAGCCCCAGCGAAAAGCCCGCCACGCCTTCGGCGCTGGTTCCCCACGCGGGCTGGCCAGGGCTAGACGCCGCTGGGTACCTTCTTGCGCGAAGCTGTACTAGGGGGTGTCTTCATAGGCGCTGATTTCTGGATCAAATCGATCGGTTGTG
>CAYNOM010000730.1:0-3672 GCA_964398415.1 uncultured Polyangiales bacterium
CTCTTTCCTGATGAGGCGGGCAAGATGAACCGCTCGGTTTGCGATGTCGGTGGGGGCCTCTTGTTGGTCAGCCAGTTCACGGTCTGCGCAGACGTCGGCAAGGGGACGCGGCCGTCGTTCTCGCGGGCGATGGAACCGACGCGTGCACGGGAGGTCCTCGAGAGTGCGCGCCGACTGCTCGCTGAGACTGTCACCACGGAGACAGGGGAGTTCGGGGCCCATATGGAGGTCGAGCTCCTGAACGATGGGCCGGTCACACTTTGGCTCGATTCCCGGCGTGGAGACAGCCCGCTCTCGATGGCGTCGGAGTTCTCGTGAGCACCTCGAGCGCGAGCGATCTCGAGACGTTCCGATCGACGCTCGACGCGTTTGCGCGGGCAGGGGACGACCCCATCGATGCTCTGTCCTTAGACAAATTCGCACAGTACTTTGCGCTGCTCGTGCGCTGGGGGTCCGTGCAGAACCTGACGCGTCATCTCGACCCCGAAACGGCCGCGCGGGAGAGCTTCGGAGACTCCTGGCTCGGGCTCGGGGCCATCGAGCGCGTCGGCGCGTTCACGAGCGCGGCCGTGCGGACGGTTTTAGATGTGGGAACCGGCGCTGGCTTCCCGGGGATGGTCGCAGCGATTCGTTGGCCACAGGTCAACGTGGTTCTTGTCGAGCCCCTCAAAAAGCGCTGTTCGTTTCTAGAAGAAGTCGCGGTGCAGGGGCGCCTTCAGAACGTGTCGGTGCGGTCCTGTCGAATCGAAGACGTCTCGGAGTTGGGTGACCTCGTCCTTTCTCGAGCCACGGTGGGTGTTGGGAGAGGTTACGGAGCACTCGCATCGCGTGTTGCTCCTGGTGGTGCACTCGCGCTCTTCGTCGGGCCGTCGATGGATCTGCCGACATGGGAGGAGGAGTGCACGCGACTCGCGTTACTCGGTCCTGCTCGCGTCGCGTACCGAGGTCTATCCGACGGCCGGGGCGTGGTGTACGCGCGGTCGCGATAAGCCCCTGGGATGTTCCACGTGGAACATGCAGACGACCAACTGCTTCCCCCCGGAGAACCTTTTGTTGTCAGCACGTGAGAATGTTCCACGTGGAACAAGTTCGATGTTCCCATGCGCTCCAGGAATGCTAATTGAGGCGTCGCGTTGAAGGGTCGGAGGTTATCCATGGGTCGCGTCATCTGCATCGCCAACCAGAAGGGCGGCGTGGGCAAGACCACAAGTGCCGTTAATCTTGCAGCCTCGATCGCCGCAAGCGGAACCCCGGTTCTGCTGATCGATCTCGACCCGCAAGGTAATGCCGGAAGTGGGCTTGGCATTTATCCCGGAGCCGACGAGCCGACGATCTATCAAGCGCTGTTGGGCGAAATGAAGATCTCTGACCTCGTCCGCAAAACCGAAGTGGAAGGTCTCGATCTCATTCCGTCCAACACGCAATTGATAGGAGCCGAAATCGAGCTTGTCGGGGCGCTGGCTCGCGAAACTCGACTGAAACGCGCGCTCGCGCCCGTGCTCAGCAAATACCCCTTCATTTTGATCGATTGCCCTCCATCGCTGGGGCTCTTGACCGTGAATGCACTGACGGCCGCTGACGGCGTCCTCATTCCTCTGCAGTGCGAGTATTACGCTCTCGAGGGGCTCTCTCATCTTCTCAAGACAATCGAGCTCATCAAGGCCTCTTTGAATGACCACCTGACGCTCGATGGCATTCTCCTGACGATGTATGACGCGCGAAATAACCTCTCCCACCAAGTGGTCGAAGAAGTTCGCGCGCACTTTTCAGGGCAAATCTACGAAACGATGATTCCGCGGAACGTGCGACTTTCAGAAGCACCGAGCCATGGAAAACCCGTTCTCCTCTACGATGTCGCCTCTCGCGGCGCACAGGCCTATATGGCCTTGGCCGACGAAGTGAAGCGTCAGTTCATGGCCGCTCCGACAGCGGTCACGGTCGGTCAGGCATAGCTCGAGGCGCTCCACTTCTCCCGAACGCTCATGTCGGAGAGAAGCGGTCACCAGAAGCTGCGTTCGAGATGTGCGATCGGCATGCGGCGACAGCTCGCGGAGGTTCGGAGATGAACATGGCAGGTCCCGATAAACGACGTTCCCTCGGCCGCGGACTCTCTGCGCTCATTCCGCAGAAGCCCATCGAGTCCGTTCCCGCGGTTGCACCACCTCCCGCAACAGGGCGCGGACTCGCCCGGCTCCGCATCGAACAGATCTTGCCGAGTGACGGACAGCCTCGCCAGGTCTTCGAAGAAACTGCGCTCGAGGAACTTGCCCAGTCGATCAAGACGCACGGGGTGCTTCAGCCGATCGTTGTCCGTCGCCGGGGCCCGGACCAGTACGAGATTGTCGCTGGCGAGCGCCGTTGGCGCGCTTCGCAGCGTGCGGGCCTGACCGAGATCGAAGCGGTCATCACGGACATTGCGCCCGAAGAGACTCTCACGGTCGCGCTCGTCGAGAACCTCCAGCGACGGGACTTGAACCCCATCGAAGAGGCCGAGGCCTATCAACGGTTGCACAAAGAACTTGGCTACAGCCAAGCCGAGATTGCGGACGCCGTCGGCAAGGACCGCACGTCGGTGACCAATGCCCTTCGTCTGTTGAAGCTTCCCCTGTCGGTGCGCGACCTCGTTTTGTCCGACACGATTTCGATGGGGCACGCACGGGCGCTCCTCGGTCTCGAAGACAACGCGGCCATCGAGAGGTCGGCGAAAGAGGTCGCCGAGGGTGGTCTCTCGGTGCGGCAGACCGAAGCGCTGGTCGCCCGCGCGCGGCAGCCAGAAGACGCTTCGTCGACCGACGCTGCCCCGAAAACGAAGAAAGAAAAGCAAGAACGCGAAGAGACTCCGGCAGAGCGTGATGTGCGGATGCGCTTACAGCGCGCTCTCGGCACGCGGGTCGAACTGCGCCAAAAGAATGGGGTTGGCACCCTCGTCGTTCATTTCTCGGGATTCGACGCGCTCGACGCCCTTCTCGCGAAGGTCGGCGCGTGAGTCAGCGGACTACATTTCGACAATATCAGAAGTGACGAATGAAGAAGTGGGAGCGAAAAGAGGCGCCGCGACGTATCGCCGGGCCCCTCTCGCGAGATCGAGACCTTGAATTGCGGACCTGGGTATGCCAGGAACCGCGCACTTCTGCGGACACGATGACGACCGCGTCGTCGAGGAGAGACCCATGGCGCTGATGCCCAAGAAGGAGCCCACGACCCCCGGCGGCATGTCGACCGATGTCGGCGCTCCCCATACGATCCTCGGCCCCGAGGCCGCTTTCGAAGGCAAGCTGACCTTTCAAGGCCAGGTCCGCATCGACGGGAAGTTCAAGGGGGAGATCTTCACCGAAGACGTCGTCGTCATTGGCAAAGACGCCGAAGTGTTGGCGTCGGTGAACGTGGGCTCGTTGAAGTTGCACGGCCTGTTGCGCGGCAATGTGCGCGCGTCGTCGGCCGTCGAGCTCTATCCACCCGCGCGTTTGTATGGCGACATCGAGACTCCGAATCTGACCATCCAAAACGGGGTCATTTTCGAGGGCGCTTGTCGGATGGAGAACCTCGACCGTCCGCGTCCACAAATTCTGTCGACGCATAAGGGTGACGCGCCAAAGACTGACGCGAACAAGCTCGAAGAGAAGAAGTAAGTCCACGCGCCTGTCGTCGACGAGCTCGCAAAGAGGCGCTTTG
>CAYNOM010000731.1:0-3668 GCA_964398415.1 uncultured Polyangiales bacterium
GGCTGTGTCGAGTCGCAGCCGCGGTTGCCGAGCAGCAAGGGCGTGCAGAGCAGCGCAACAAAAAGTGACCTGTGCAGACCTCGTGTGCTCATGCGGTGCCTGGTGGCTTGGGTTGGGTCAGAAGCAGGGGCCCGTGCTGCGTAGGTTCACGCCCAGCGCGGCAGCCGCGCAGGGATGGTCGTAGGTGACGCCGTCGCAGCCGCAGACCGTGGAGATGTCCTCGCTGCACGAGAGCGGCCGCTCGGTGCACGCACCTTGCTCGGTGAGCTCGCCGCAGGTGCCGAAGTCGAAGCGGCAGTAACTGCTGTCGTCGCAGTCGGATGCGGGCTGCAACTTGAGGCCTCCGCACACGCGCTCAGGCGGAATCTCGGGGCACCGATGCTCGCACAGGCCGTCCGTGGCGCGCGCACAC
This sequence comes from uncultured Polyangiales bacterium, assembly GCA_964398415.1. GTDB lineage: Bacteria > Myxococcota_A > Polyangia > Polyangiales > DASUME01 > DASUME01. Next base: position 413 of record CAYNOM010000731.1, read on the forward strand.
ACGGGCGCTTCGCCCGATGCACACTCGGGTACGCCGACGAGCTGTGGCTTGATCAGCGGGATGCAATCATCGGGCGTGCATGGGCCGGGCGGACCTGCGTCCACGCCTTCGCCCGCGTCGTCAGGCGGGCCTTTGCCTGCGTCGTTTTCGCCCGCGTCGGCGCTCGGGGCCCCCGCGTCGGATGCAGCGCCGCCGTCCGTGCCCGCATCGCGCCCTGCGATGGTGCTCTGCTCGTAGCCCACGGCAATCTCCTCGAGGCACGCCGAAGAGCCGAGGAGAAGGGCGAGTAGAGCGAGCTGTGGGAGGGGGCGGCGCATGGTGACTTCAAGGCTTGCAGCGCTGGACGACCCGCTGCTTCAGGGGGCCATCGGCGGCCTGTTCGAGATAGCTTGCGAGCGCCGCGTCGTCGCGCTCGCCCAGCATGCAGCGTGCGATCATCTGCACAGCCTGTCGCTCTTCGCGCAGCGCGCCATGCGCAAACCGCGTTTGGTGGGCTTCGACGGCCTCGAGCGCACCCGGGGCATCGCCGCGGCGCAACGCGGCCTGCGCGGCTCCGATCAAGGACAGCTCTTCGGCCAGGCTCTCGGGCGCGGGGCCCGCGCTGCGAGCGGCTCTTCGTGGACGCTGCACGCGCACCTCGCGCTTCTCCTCCGCGCCTTCGCGTTCGCTCTCCAACGCATCAGGCATGACGAGGGCGCCGACGGCGGGAGCGGGAACCTCGGCGGGTTGGGCGGGGCGAGGCGCGCCCTGGACGACCGTCGCGCTTGGGGCCGAGCCTTTAGCCGTTTCTTTCGGACTTGCCGGGACGCCCACGAGCAGCGTGGCCGAGGCCACGCCCACGATCGATGCGCCGATGAAGAGCTTGCCGGTGGCGCCCCAGAAACCGATGCTGGCGAGCCCCTTCGTGGCTGCCGTGGTGCTCGCTGCTGACGCGCTGGTCGCGTGTGCTGCAACGCTCGTCACGACGCCCGCACCGAGAGCGGCTGCGCCGAGCTGTGCGCTCAAGCGTCCGCGGATTCGTGCGCGATCGTCGGCCGTGGGCTGATCACCCGGGGCGCCGGCGTCGATCAGCGCGCGTGCAACGGGACTCAGCTCGGTCATCGGATCCTCCACTCATCTCGGCTGCGCACGCGACGCAGGGCCGACTCGAACTCCTGCCGTGCCACGCGCAGTCTCGAGTACACCGTGTTGACGTTGATCTCGAGCGCTGCGCCGATTTCGGGTGCGCTCATTTGCTCGAGCTCGGCCAGCACGAACACCTCGCGCTGTTCGTCGTTCATGCCATCGAGCACCTCGTGGAGGATGCGCGTGGCCTCGGACTGAACTGCCCGCTCGAGCGGGCTCGCCTGGCCGCCTTGGGGCTCGCCCTGCAGCTCGCAGGTGGGCTTTCTACGCTGGGAGCGACGCAGGTCGCGCACCGTGTGGCGCAGGATGCCAAACACCCAGGTTCGGAGCTGCGAGCGCCCTTCGAAGTCGCTCAGTCGCCGATAGACGGTGACGAAGACGTCCTGCACCACATCGTCCAGGCATGCCTCTTCCACGCCGAGCCGCCGAGCCGAGCGCCAGACGAAATCGAAGTGGTCTTCGTAGATCTCCGAGAAGCAGAGCGGAGCATGCGCGGATGCTCCGGGCGACGAGAGCCCCTCGCTCGTCGCCTTGTCGGCGCGGCCACTGGATAGGGCCATGCTTTGGGCCTCGCGCATAGAGCGTGAGTGGCCAGACACGGGCGCCGCCATCGCTAAAACGTGACCTCCACCCCGAGATTAGCGCCTCCGGACACGGGGCTTGGGGTGTGAAGCGACGTGGTTCGGCCCGTGGATGTGTCCAGGGTCACGAATCGGTACCGCTTGAGGGGGACGTGGAGCTCTGGGCTCAGTGTGAGCCAAAGCCTACCGGCCATACGCACCCGCAGCCTTGGGCTGATCTCCGCGGCAGGTACCAGGTTGCGTGTGCGACGGGTCTCCGACTGACCCAGCCCTTCGGCGGTATCGAGCGACAGCGAGAGCCCAAGGCATGGGCCAAGGCTCACCCGGGCGCGTGACAGGCTGTCGTGACATGCGCGAGCGAGTGCGCCGAGCCGGCCCACGCGCACACCAGGGCGTGCGCGCGAGCTCTGGGCCTCCAGCCAAGCTGCGCTGAGCTCGAGGCGAAAGCGCCCGAGCACGATGCCTCCCGTGAGCGCGCCGCCCCAAGACGCGCGGGGCAGACTGCCCACGTCGGCGAGGCCTGAGAGCCGCGCGTAGCCGCGGTCGGGCGGCGGATTCGGCGCGCGTGCGACCGCGCTTGGCTTGAGACCAGGAGGTTTCTCCGTGTCGGACGCGGGCGCGCTCGGTGTCGGAGGAGTGGGATTTGGCTCGGACGGCTCTGGCACGGCGTCCTCGGCTTGGTCGATGGCGAGCACGATCATCAGGACCGCTGCTTCCGCCAACTCCGCGCAGTCTGTGCCGGTGAGGCTGCGCGCGCCGCGCGTCGTGCTGCGTGAGGTGTGCAGCTCGAGCGCAAAGCGTCCGCGTCGTCGCGTGAGCTCGACCTGTGCGTGCAGCGCCTCGCCCGTGTCGTGGGGCGCGCGACGTCCGAGATGGTCGCGGATGCGCTGCTCGGCCCACGCGGCGTCGGGACAGGACGCGTGCGCATGCCACGACAGCTGCCATGCAGCGTCGCCGCGCGCGTGTGAAGGGGCGCATACGAGCCATGCGAGGGAAAACGCGAGCGCACGCGAAACTTGCGCCACCGCGAAACGTTGCCCCCTGAAGCTCATGCCCGTGCGGAGCTAGCACGCCCTGGGCGCTGACCACAATGCGCCGCGATTCGTGGGCTTTCTCCTCCCCGCGCGTTGACACGCAGGAGAGACCTTTCTAAGGTCGAGGCCCGTGCAGACGTTCGCGCACGGGTTTTTCATTTTGGGTCTCCACACCGTGCGCGTGTGTGATGAAGGTGTCGCTTCCTCCTGGAGCGCACCCGATCTGTGTTGCCGCGCGTCTTGGGGGAGCGCGCGCAACGAGTTTGTTGCACGGCGCCGAGAACGCGGTAGAGCCGGGCGCCGCTCGAAGGGAGCGTGAGCATGAAACGCACCAAATTCATTTTCGTTACGGGCGGCGTCGTCAGCTCGATTGGTAAAGGCCTCGCCGCAGCGTCGATCGGCGCGCTCATGGAGGCGCGTGGTCTCAAGGTCACCCACCTCAAGCTCGACCCGTACATCAACGTCGATCCCGGCACGATGTCGCCGTTTCAGCACGGCGAGGTGTTCGTCACGGAC
>CAYNOM010000732.1:0-3665 GCA_964398415.1 uncultured Polyangiales bacterium
AACGCCGAGAAGCGCAGCTCGCCGAGGAGCTCTTGCACAAGGAGCTTGCGGCATGAACGTGCGTCAGCCACTTCGTCAGCCTGCTCACCAGGGTCGCGACGATTCGGGTGAGAGGGAACAACGTGGCGCCCTGCGCACGTAGAATCGTTTGAGCCATGTCGAAAGACTCTGTAACTGCCCTGGCAGCGCACCTGGCACTCGGATCGCTACTCGAGCACCTCATCAGCCAACACCGCGGCTACGACCTCGTCGCGCACTGGAAGCAAGGCGAGTTCCATCACGACGTCGTCGTGCGGGTACACGAACGCGGCGCGCTTCCCGGCGACGTGCTCGTGATCGCCACCAACTGCAACGGCGGCGTGAAGGAAGTGCTGTGTTTCGACACGGCCCCTGAGCGATATGCGCTGTGGCACGCTCGCTGTCCCGACAACCCCGAGTTCGATGGCGTTCTCGGCCCAGTGCTCGCTGAAGCGCGGACGCCTCACTGGTTCGACCCGTGCGAGCTCCTCACGACCGGCACGCGCAGCGAAATGAAGCCGGAGTGTCGACGCCGTCAGCGCGGGGGCGGGTACGAGCCGGCGTAGGGAGGCCACGCGCTGAATCAGCGGCTTGGCTCGAGCACGTCCCAGCTGAGCTCGAAGCGCGCGAGGTACTTGCGCAGGCGGTCGGCATCGTTGGGGTTCTGCTTACGTGCGCGGGAGGCCGCAAACAGCTTGCGCCCAGCGTCGCTGAGCGACTTCGAGGCGCGACACACGCTCACGACATCGGCGAGCTGCACGCGATCAAAGCGATCGAGCCCCTCGAGCTGCCTTGGCGTGAGCAGCGCCTCTAGCCCGTCTTCAGCGTCGTGTCGCGACGTGCGCCAAGATCGCCGCAGGCGCTCGATCTCGTCGCGCACGGTCGGCAAGTCGACACGACCGCCTGGCGCGAGGGTGGCCATGCGTGTGATGGCCGCGTGAAAGTCGCGGAAGTTGCCTAGCCACGGGGCGTCGGGCGCGCGCGCGAAGGACAGGAACGCATCGCGCGCCTCTCGGTTCATCGTCACGCGTCGGTTGTTCTGCTTGTCCCACTGCTCGAGCTCGTAGTCGAGGTTGGGCTCGAGATCCTCGGGGCGCTCGGCGAGGCCCGGCAGCTCGAACGTCCACACGTCGATGCGCGCCAAGAGGTCGTCGCGGAACCTCTCCGCGCGCAGCTCACGATTGGTGCCCGCGATCAGCTGAAACTCGCTGGCGACGACGCGATCGCTGCCGACCGGCAAGAAGCTCTTGTCCTCGAGCGCGCGGAGCAGCATCGCCTGCTCATCCGCGCCGAGCTCCCCGATCTCGTCCAAAAACAGCACGCCGCCGTGCGCACTGCGGAGCAGCCCCAGACGCTCGGCCACCGCCCCCGTGTAGGCGCCCTTCACGTGACCGAATAGCGCGCTCATGGCTCCGTCGCCGCGCAAGGTCGCGCAGTTCACTTCCACGAGCGGACCGCGCAGCCGCTGTCGCTCACGTTTGAGCTCGAAGATGCGACGGGCGAGCTGGGACTTGCCTGCACCGGTCGGCCCGCACAGCAGGATCGGCTCGGCCGATCGTGTGGCCACCACCTCAACCTGCTCGATCAGGCGATTGAACCCGGCGTTGCGCGTGGCGATTCCCGCCTTGAGCAAGCTCAGACTGTCCTGCTTCTCCTGGTCGAAGCGACGCGCGATGCCGTCGTAGCGGCTGAGGTCGAGATCGATGATGCGGTACCTGCCGGGCTCGCTGCGCCTCTGAGCCGGGGGCGGCGACGCCTGGATGAGCTGGCCGGGCACGTGGCGCGACTCAGCGAGCAAGAACCAGCAGATCTGTGCGACATGGGTCCCCGTGGTGATGTGCACGAGGTAGCGCTCGCGCTCGGGGGTGAACGCATAGCTGCGTGTCCAAGCAAAAAGGGCACCGTAGACCTCCTCGAAGTCCCACGGGTCGCGAAGGGAGAGCGCGTGATGTCGCACCGCAGTCTCCGCCGACACCTTGGCGATGTCACGCGCCACCACATCCGCGAGCTCGCGCTGCCGTGGATCCGCGATTAGCTCGAAACGATCGACGACGAAGTCCGGATGCCGGCACAGGTCGACCGTCGGGCGCCAGCGCTCCCAGCGCTGCTCGCGCGTTCCCGTGTCGAGGGTCGTGCCGAGAAGACCGATGACCACGGTCGCAGGCTGGGACATCGCGTTATCCTACAGGATAGGACCCTATCTAAGCTGCGAAATTTTGTGGGGAGCTCGCGCACGTCCGGGGCGGGGTCACGCGGTGGACAAACGTAGATTCAGGTACTTACAACTGTGATCGCGAGTCCGACCGTGATGGCACGCCGCATGCTCATGTCCCGAGCCACAACCTGGAGCGATTCCGATGTCGACCGAGCGCAACTACGACTTTCTGCCCACCGCGACCCCGAACACGCCCATCAAGGGCTGGACGCGCGGCGTCCCAGTCGAGGCGGATGCGCTGAAGCAGCTTCAGAACCTTTCGAGCCTGCCTTTCATCTACAAGTGGCTCGCGGTGATGCCCGACGTGCACCTCGGCATAGGAGCCACGGTCGGCAGCGTGGTGCCCACCAGCAAGGCCATCATCCCGGCTGCTGTCGGTGTCGATATCGGCTGCGGCATGATGGCGGTGCAGACATCGCTCGTCGCGAACGACCTCCCGGACTCGCTCCGTAAGGTTCGCCTCGCGATCGAAGCGGCAGTGCCCCATGGCCGCGACGTGACGCGCGGCGGTCGCGACAAGGGCTCGTGGGGAAACCCGCCGGCGGCCCAGGCCGCGGTGTGGAAGGAAAAGCTCGGCGCGCGCTTCGATCGCATCGTCGACAAGCACCCCAAGATCGAGAAGTCGAATCACCTCGTTCACCTCGGTACGCTCGGCACGGGCAACCACTTCATCGAGGTGTGCCTCGACGAGGCGGACCGCGTGTGGGTGATGCTGCACTCCGGCTCGCGCGGCGTGGGAAACCGCATCGGCAGCTACTTCATCGAGCTCGCGAAGGATGAGATGCGCAAGCACTTCATCAATCTTCCCGACCACAACCTCGCCTACCTGCCCGAGGGCTCGCGCCACTTCGACGACTACGTCGAGGCGGTGGAGTGGGCCCAGGACTTCGCCATGGAGAATCGTCGCTTGATGATGCAGCAGGTGCTCGCAGCGCTGCGTGCCCTCGACGTCCTGCCCGCGTTCAGCACGGATGCGATGGCGGTCAACTGCCACCACAATTACGTGGCGCGCGAGCACCACTACGGCCGCGACGTGCTCGTCACGCGCAAGGGCGCGGTGCGTGCGCGCGAGGGCGACCTCGGCATCATCCCAGGCAGCATGGGCGCGCGCTCGTACATCGTGCGTGGCAAGGGAAACCCCGAGAGCTTCTGCAGCTGCAGCCATGGTGCAGGTCGCGTGATGTCGCGTACGGAGGCAAAGCGCCGCTTCACGCTCGAGGACCACGCGCGAGCGACGGAGGGCATTGAGTGCCGCAAGGATGCGGACGTGATCGACGAGACGCCGATGGCCTACAAGAACATCGACGCCGTGATGGAAGCGCAGAAGGATCTGGTCGAGGTCGCGCATACGCTGCGACAGGTCGTATGCGTGAAGGGTTGAACGTGACGAACGTGATCCACATCGACGGCTCCATCGGCGGCGGCCAGATCC
>CAYNOM010000733.1:0-3663 GCA_964398415.1 uncultured Polyangiales bacterium
CCACCCCCATGGCGACCAGGCCGTGTACGACGCGCTCGTACGCATGGCCCAAGAGTTCTCCATGCGTTACCCGCTCGTCGACGGGCAGGGCAACTTCGGCTCGGTGGACGGCGATCCACCGGCCGCCATGCGTTACACCGAGGTGCGCCTCGATCGCCTGGCGAGCGAGCTGCTCGCCGACATCGACAAAGACACCGTCGAATTCGGGCCGAACTTCGACGAGAGCGAGCGCGAGCCGCTCGTGTTGCCGTCGCGCATCCCGAATCTGCTCATCAACGGCTCGGGCGGTATCGCGGTGGGCATGGCGACGAACGTCCCGCCGCACAACCTGCGCGAGATCATCGACGCCACCCTGCGCATCATCGAGAACCCGAGCGTCACGGTGCAGGACCTCATGCTCGACGACCCGATCTCGGGGCGCCTGGGCGTCAAGGGCCCAGACTTTCCCACGGCGGGCTTCATCTACGGCACGTCGGGCATCCGCCAGGCCATCGAGACCGGGCGCGGCCGCATCCTGATGCGCGCGCGGGCCAACATCGAGCCCATCGCCGGAAAGAACGATCGCGAGCAGATCGTCATCACCGAGATCCCCTATCAGGTCAACAAGGCCGAGCTGCTCAAGAAGATCGTCGAGCTCGTGCGCGAGAAGCGCCTCGAGGGCATCAGCGACATTCGCGACGAGAGCGATCGCGACGGCATGCGCGTGGTCATCGAGCTCAAGCGCGATGCCATGGGCCAGATCGTGCTCAACAAGCTCTACCAGATGACGGCGCTGCAGAGCACGTTCGGCGTGATTCAGCTCGCCATCGTGGGTGGCCGGCCGCAGGTGCTCGGGCTCAAGGAGATGCTCGAGCACTTCGTCGCCCATCGTCGCGACGTGGTGACGCGTCGCACGCGCTTCGAGCTGCGCGAGGCCGAGGGCCAGCGCGAGATCGTCGAAGGCCTGGGCATGGCGACGACCGAGGTCGACCTCGTGATCAAGACGATCCGCGAGTCGCCCGACAGCGAGACCGCGCGCGGGCGCTTGATGCAGCTGCCGCTCAGGGGGCTCGAGGAGTTCGTGCGACGTGCCGGCAGGCCCGAGGAAGAGATTCAGGCAGCGCGCGAACGCGGCGACTACTTCCTCAGCGAGCGCCAGGCCAAGGCCATCCTCGAGATGCGCCTGTCGCGCCTCACGGGGCTCGAGCGCGAGAAGCTCGCCAAGGACTACGCCGAGCTCAGCGACACGATCGCGCGCCTCAAGGCGATCTTGGCCAGCGACACGCTGCTCATGAAGGTGATCGGCGACGAGCTCGCCGAGATTCGCGAGCGCTACGGCGACGAGCGGCGCACCGAGATCGTGCCGGCCGACGGCGACATCAGCATCGAAGACCTGGTGGCCGACGAGGACGTCGTCGTCACGGTCAGCCATGCGGGGTACATCAAGCGAGTGCCCGTCACCGAGTATCGGGAGCAGGGGCGCGGCGGTCGTGGCGCGCGCGGCATGGACACGAAGGACGAAGACTTCGTCACCAAGCTGTTCGTGGCGCGCAACCACTCGCACATCCTGTTCTTGAGCGACAAGGGCAAGGCCTACCTCAAGAAGGTGTACGAAATCCCAGCGGGCACGCGCACGGCGCGCGGTCGCGCGATCGTGAACTTCGTAGGCATGGAGAGCGGCGAGCGCGTGGCGGCGGTGGTGCCGATTCGTGAGTTCGTCGAGGGTGCAGACCTCTTGACCTGCACGCGCAACGGCAAGGTCAAGCGCACGTCGCTCGAGGCGTACTCCAATATCCGCGCCACGGGCATCATCGGCGTGGCGATCGAGGACACCGACGCCCTGCTCGCCGCGCGCATCGTGCAGAAGGGGCAGAACGTGCTCATCGGCACGGCCCACGGCATGTCGATCCGCTTCGACGTCGAAGATGTGCGGCCCACGGGGCGCGACACCATGGGCGTGAAGGGCATCGAGCTGCGCGAAGGCGATCGCGTGGTCGGCGTGGACGTCATCGAGAGCGACGAGCAGCAGGTGCTCACGGTGAGCGCCTTCGGGTACGGCAAGCGCACGCCCGTGTCCGAGTGGCGCCTCCAGGGTCGCGGTGGTCTCGGTATCATCGCGATGGACACGAGTGAGCGAAACGGCGAGCTCGTGCGACTGTGCCTGGTCAGCCCGGACGACCAGCTCATGTGCATGACCGACGCGGGCGTCGTCATCCGCACGCGCGTTGCGGAGATCCGCGAGACGGGCCGAAACACCCAAGGCGTGCGCGTCATCCGCCTGGCCGACGAGGAGCGCGTCGTCGACGTGGAGCCCATCGCCCGCGACGAGGAAGAGGAAGCGGAAGCGGCAGAAGAGGAAGCGGAAGCGCCCGACGAAGGAGAGGGCAGCCCGCCCCCCGAGGACGACAGTAATATGTGATTTCATGTAACGCTGCGCGTTCGAGCGCGTCCAAGGTTTGTTCATATAACTTTGGAGGTGGCGCGATGGCTCGGCGGGCGGTGGTGCTTGGTGTGGGGCTGGTCTGGCTGGGTGCGTGTGGCGAAGACGGGTCGAGCCCCCGCGGGCCCGCCGGCCCAGAGCGCCCCACGTCGGAGGTCAGCGAGGACGTCGGCGAGGCAGACGCGTCGACCCAAGGTGGGGACAGCGAGGTGGGCGGGAGCTTCTTTCCTGTCTTCGAGCAGCCCTACCTCGACTGCCGCGAGCCGCCCCCGGGCGAGACGGGCAGCGCCGCGAACGGGCAGGTGTGCACCCACGTGGCCATCTCCGGCTGCACCGAGCCGGGCAAGGCCTTCGCGGAGTACGGGTCCTGCGAGGTGGTGCGCACGCAGCGGCCGTTTTGGGCCTCCGACCCGAAGACGCTGCCACGCGAAGACGATCCGCGCCTCGGTGACGCGGCCTTCATGGCCGAGCTCGCGTGGGTGACGGAGCAAGTCGAGGCCTGCGCCTGCACCTGCTGTCACTCGTCGAAGGTGATCGGCGGCAAGGCCAGCGACTGGGACATCGACCTCGGTCGCATCTGGACCGACACCCTGAGTACCCGAGGTCTAGGATTGTTCACCGGCGATACGGACTCGAGCGTGCTCGGCGCCTATCCCCCCGATCAGAACAACGGCTTCGATCGCAGCGTGACGGGCGTGCCGACCACCGACATCGAGCGCATGCGTACTTTCTTCCGCAGCGAGGCCGAGCGTCGCGGTTTGAGCGTGGACGACCTGACCGACCTCCGTCCCTTCGGCGGCCCACTCTACAACGCCAGCGTGGCCGTGCCCGAGCCCTGCGAGGACGGCGTCGGCATGGACGAAGCCGGCACGATCCGTTGGGATGACACGCCCGCGCGCTACTTCTACGTGCTCGAAGCGGGCTCGAAGAACCCGGGGGTGCCGCCCAACCTGGACATCCCCGAGGGAACGCTGTGGCGGCTCGATGTCGACAGCAAGGCAAAGCCGATCACGCCCAGCGTCGTGTACGGCAGCGTGCCCCAGGGCGCGCGTCAACGAGTGCCCGAGAGCGGCGCTGCGCCCGTGCTCGCGCGCGGTACCACCTACCAACTCGTGGTTCTCTACGACGTCGGCCTGCCCATCGTGAGCTGCCTTTTCACGTGGTGAGTCCCACGCCTACATCGCTGTCAGAGCTCACGATCCGCGCGGAGGACTCTCCTCTGGACGGGATCTTTCGCTCGCGTG
>CAYNOM010000734.1:0-3663 GCA_964398415.1 uncultured Polyangiales bacterium
GACCTACTCGCCATCCTCGAGGAGCGCTTGGCGACGACCACAGAACGCGCGGAGGTGATCGCGACGCACAAGGCGATCGCGACGTTGTGCACGACCGATCTGGAGGACCCTGCGAGGTCGATTCGTGCTTACGAAGCGGTGTACGCCAGCGACGCGAGCGACGTCGATGCGCTGCGATCTCTGATTCGCCTGTACGAGCGAGGGGGCGACATCCCGGCCTGCGTGGGGACGATGGAGCGTCTCTCGCGTTTGGAGAGCGATGCGAGGGTGCGTGCCGACCTGCTCATACGCCTCGGGCGGCTGCATCTCCACTCCCTCGCCGATCGGGGGGCGGCGCTCGCGTGCTACGAGCGCGCTCTTGCGGACGATCCGACACGCAGCGAAATCTCGAATGAGCTGTGTGAGACTCAGCTCGCGGCGGGCGACTTTCAGGGCGCTGCGCGAACGTTGCGCGTCGCGATCGCCGCTGCGCGTAGCCCGCGCAAGCTATCCGAGCTGCACCTTCAATTGGCGCGCATCTTGGCGGAGAAGCTCGGCGAGGGCGACAAGGCGGCTCCGCATCTCGAGGCTGCGAGTGCGCACGATCCGGAAAACGCACAAGCCGCGCTTGCTCTCGCGGAGACGTACGTGCGCAAGTGCGATTGGGTGCGCGCGCTACCGTTACTGCGACGGGTGAACGAGCGCAGCCCTACGCTGGCCGCGTCCGAGGGTGTCGATACCCATGGACTATCTTTGCAGCAGCGAAGCGAAGCGGCACTCTTGCTCGGCGAAGTCGCTGGCTGGTGCGGCGACCACGCGCTCTCGGCCCAAGCGTACGAGCGAGCCGTCGCTCTAGACCCACGCGACCTCCGCGCCGCGCTCGGGGCCGCGTGCGCGCACTTTCGTCTCGAAGACTGGTCGCAGGTCCAATCATGGTACGATCGGGTGCTGCGCGGCTGGAGCTCGGCGTTGGACGCGTCCGCGAAAACGCAGGCGCTGCGACGGCGCGGACTCGCGCTACTCGCATTGGGCAACCCGCGCAAGGCGCTGCGCGTGCTCGAAGGAGCGCTCAAGGTAGCGCCCGGTGACGCGTTGACCCTGCGCGCCCTCGTGACGTTGCACCAGGACACCGCGGAGTGGAAGAAGGTCATCAAGTACAAGATGCTGCTCTCGGCGGTCGTTCCGGAGGAAGAACGCGTGCGCCTGGAGTGCGAAGTGGCTGCGCTGTTCCGCGACGAGCTGGGCAGTTCCCGAAAGGCCATCGCCACCCTCTGCCGGGCGCTCGAGAGCTCGCCCTCCAATCGCATCCTTCTCCACGAGCTGCTCTCGACGTACCAGCGCGCCCACCGCTGGCGCGATGCGCTGTCGGTCCTCGAAACCATCGCCGCTGGGGAGCAGCGCCCTGACCTCGCCTCGAAGTACGTCTACACCGCCGCCGTCATCGCGCGTGACGAACTGGGCGACGCGAGGCTCGCGGTCGAGCTCTTCGAGCGGGCGCTCGACGTCGATCCGCGGCAGTTGAAGGCATTCGAGGCGATCAACCGGCTGCTGACACAGGCCAAGGACTGGAAGCGCCTCGAGCGAGCCTTTCGCAAGATGTTACATCGATTGGCCACCACGCCCGATACTCAGCCCGAGCTACTGCAGAATCTTTGGCACAGCTTGGGGGTCATCTATCGCGATCGGTTGAGCGATTTCGTCTCTGCGGCCCAGGCGTTCGAGCAGGCGAGTCGCTTCAACCCAGACAGCGATACCCAACACTGCATCCTGGCAGAGCTGTACGTGCGCATTCCGGGAGAGATCCAACGAGCCATCGGCGCGAACTTGGAGCGCATCGATCGAGATGCGACCAACGCCGCACCGTACCGAGCGCTGTACGAGATCTACAGACGTCACCTGGAGCACGACCGTGCATGGTGCGCGGCGCAGGTGCTGATCTATCTCGGGGATGTCGACCAGGAGCTGCTCACTTTCCACCAGCGGTGTCAGGAGACGCCGCGGCGCGGGGGCCACGTGCTCACGTCCGAGGATTGGCTGCGGCACCTGTACCATCCGGATCACGACCGGGCGCTCGCGACGATCTTCCGCTGCCTGGCAGAGCCTCTGCACGAGCGGCGCTATGGTGGATCGGGCGGGCCCGCCAAGAAGCGGAAGAAAGCGGCGGCAGCGGAGGAAGCGCTGGTTGCGACGTTTCGTTCTGCGTGTGAGGTGCTCTCGGCGGACATCTCGCCGCGCTTCATCGTGAATCCTCTGGCCCCCTATACCCTGCGCAGCGAAGGTGGGGCGCTTCCGACCGTAAGCGCTGGGCGATTGGCCTGCGAGCGAACGCATCGCGAGCTGTGCTTTGTCGTCGGTCATCACCTGTCTTACTACCGATCGGAGCATTACATCCGCCACCTCTTGCGCTCGCGAGAGGAACTCGGCGGCGCGTTTCTGGTGGCCATGCGATCGATCAGTAAGAGCGACGGAAGCCGGGACACGGAGCAAGCCTGGGCGGCACTGCGACGCAAGCTCGCGCCGGAGACCATCGAGCGCATTCAGAGGTCCTGCAAGATCTTCGTCGAGCGTGGAGAGCCCGCGAACATCAAGCGCTACATCCAGACCACTGAGCTCACGGCTTGCCAAGCGGGCCTCTTGCTGGCTGACGACCTGTCGGCCTCGATGACGATGGTGCGACAGTTGGAGTCTGCAGGCGCCGACGACCTCTCACCCAATGAGAAGGCTCTGGCGATGCTCAAGTTCAGCATCTCGGAGCATTACTTCCAGTTGCGACGCAGAATCGGCGTCGCAGTGTCCGGGTCGGGTAGAGTCTGGGAAGAAGGTGCCGCTTGACCGTGCTCGTCGAAGGTGGCCGGTTTCACAGGTGTGGTCGGCAAAGTCGTCGGTTCGGAGCGCAATGCGTTCCTAGAAAGCCCACGAAATGCTAGGCAAAAGCGCGTCGTGCGCCATGGTCGGAACTTGCCACGAAATGTAATTCGATGTGACATGACCGGCTGTGACGGCCGGGGAGCGCAATGCTGTTCAGCGGGTCGCGATTGAGATGACGCGGCCGCCATTGGAGGAGGAAACAACATGGCAGCGCCTGTGTTACGGCGAAACGCCGAGGGGTCAGCCCCCGCTACGGAGAAGCACATGGTCAGGGAGCGAATCGCCTGCGTGCTCGGTGTAGCGCTCGCGGTGAGTCTGTCTGCCTGCGGCGGGACCGTCGCGTTCAAGGACAACATCACCGTCAACCTGCCTGCGCCAGAGGCTGTACCTCAAAAGCGACACCAGCTGGTGGAGATCACTCTCGATCACATCGAGATCAAGGACAAGATTCACTTCGAGATCGACAGGGCCGAGATCCGGCCCGAGTCCTTCGGGCTACTCGATGAGGTCGTCGCGGTGCTGCAGGAGAACCCACGCGTAAAGCGCGTGAAGATCATCGGGCACACCGACAACGACGGAGACGAGAGCTACAACCAGGGGCTGTCGGAGAAGCGAGCCGCCTCAGTGCGCGCCTACCTCGTGGAGCACGGCGTGGAGGACACTCGCCTCGACTACGAGGGCCGAGGCGAGAGCGATCCCATCGTCAGCAACGACACGTTCAAGGGGCGCGAGGAGAATCGTCGCGTCGAGTTCCTCATCCTCGAGCAGGACACAAGCAAGCAGGTTCCGGCCTCGGAGGTCGTGAGCCTCAACCAG
>CAYNOM010000735.1:0-3654 GCA_964398415.1 uncultured Polyangiales bacterium
GATGTGTCGCTCGGGCCGAGCCCCCTCGTGGCCACGGGCTTTGCCCTCGCCGGCGCGGGTCTCGTCGCGCTCTTGCTCCTCGCCTTGCGCCCTGCTTGGACCTCCGACGAACAAGTCAACCTGACCATGGCTCGCAACATCGCGGCCGGGTTCGAGGGCTTTCTCCATCCGAGCGTGACCCAGGGCTTCGCCGCCGACTGGGCGACAGAGGCCCTGCCGAAGCTCGGCAACACCCCGCTCTACCCCGCATTTCTCGCTTGGGCCGACAGCATGGGGCGCGTGGGCCTCGGCCTGTCCGCCGCGCTCTTGTTCGCGGCGACGCTGTGGGGTGCCTTTCTCGCCCTGTCGCCCGTCGATCCGGGTGCGGCGCGCGCGCTCGTGCTGCTCATGGCCGCGTCGCCGTGGCTCCTGTTCGCCCACGGTCATCTCGAGTTCGAGCCGCTCGTGGCCGCGCTGTCGATGCTGGGCTTTGGGTGCATCGTGCAGCGCGATGTGTCGCAGCCGAGTCGCGGGCTGCGTCCGCTCGGTGGCTTTCTGTTGGGGCTCGCCTTCGCGACCAAGATGTGGCTCGTGCTGCCGGCGGCGCTCGCCGCGGCGGTGTGGCTGATGAGCCGGGCCTACGCGACGCGTGAGCATCGAGCAGAGGTGCGACGTGCCATCTTCGCGACGACCACGTTCGCCGCGCTCGGCGCCGCCGCGCACCTCGCCGTGGTGGCGCTCGCGGCACCGGAAGACCTGGGGCTTTGGATCGGGCGCGTGTACTTCGCCATCTTCAGCGGCCATGGCGTCACGGGCGAGAAGCTCAACGCCAGCGCGGCGCCCTCAGCCTGGGCCTACGTGGGCTTTCTCCTTCGCGACCACGGTGCCCTACTCGCGCCGGTCGTGCTCGGTTTTCCGGCCGCCACACGCCGTATGGGCGCACGCCGTGGGGCACTGCTCGCAGCCCTGCTCGGCGCCGTGTTCGGCCTCGTGCCGCTGTCGGTGCCGGCGTACAAAGAGCCACTCTACATGCTGCCTCTCTTGCCGTTCGTGTACATGTTCGCGGGGCTGTGCGTGGTGGCCCCCGATCGAGCCCCACCGAGACACCGCCGGATCAACCGAGCCGCGGCCCGCGCCGCGATCGCCGTGGTGGCACTCTTGTGCTTCGCCTGGGGAGTCTTCATGCTCATGTTTCCGGCGACGCGTTCCATCGCCACGTTGCTGCATCTCGCACACGCGCTCGTGTGGACGCTACCTGCGGTGTTCGTGCTGCGCGAGCGGCGTGCGATCGACGCCCTCACGCCCGCCGCTACGGTCTCGCTCGCCCTCACCGTGCTCGGGGCAAGTCTCGGAATGCTCACCTAACGCACGCGACGCTCGCGGTTGAGCCCCGGTGCCGAAGCCCTTGGGGTATAGTGCGGCGACCATCGAACAGCGCGAGGAGGCGCCGGGTGAAGCGACTACTTCCGGGTTGGCTCAGCATCTTGTTCCTGTCGACAGTGTTCGCCGCCACGGCCTCCGCTCAAGACACAAAGCGCGTCGTCGTGTTGGAGCTCGAGGGCACCGGCGCAGAAGCCGTGCGCAAGCACATCGTGGGCGCGCTCAGCAAGCGCAGCGAGGTCGAGCTGGTCGACCCGGGCGAAGCCAGCGCCAGCGCCTCGACACTCGGCGCCTCACTCACCTCTGGGGACGGCTTTCGTCGCGTGGGCGCTGAGCTCAGCGTAGACGCCTTCGTGGGTGGACGTGTCGAGAAGCGCGGCCAAAAGTGGAGGGCGACCTTGTGGGTCGCCAACGCCGAGACCGGCGACGTGCTGTACGAGGAGCCCTGGACGCGCAACAATCGCGCTCAACTCAAGGCGATCCGCGCCAACTTCTGGGAGGTGATGGGTCCGCACATCCTCGCCAGCAACGCGCCCCCCAAGGAAGCCGAGCCCGAGCCACAGCCGGAGGCCCAACCCGCAGCATGGGCAACCGAAGAAGCGAGCGCGGAAAAAGCCGAAGACGACGAGCCCCCTCCTCCGGGCGGCAAGCCAGCGTTGATCCTCCAGGCGGGGCCTCGATTGCTCTCGCGCAGCCTCAGCTACGACAACGATCAGCTCGCAAACCTGCGCAGCTACGAGGTAGGCGCCGCGTTCGAGGTGGCGCTCTCAGTGCAGTGGTATCCCGGCGCGCACGCGCGGGGCGACTTCCTCGCAGACTTTGGCCTCGACCTCGACCTCGACTATGCCATCGGCCTCGAGTCGGAGGAGAATGGCCGCAAGGTGTCGACCACGGCCTATGAGCTTGCAGGTGGCCTGATCTACCGCCTGCCGCTCGACATGTTCGAGCCCCGATTTCGCGTCGGCTACGTCAAGCACGTCTTCGAGGTCGACACCGCGGCCACGACGTACTTGCCCGCGGTCGACTACAGCGCCGTGCGGCTCGGCGTGGGCACGGGCATCAAGATCATCGATGCGCTGTCGCTCGACGTGGCGCTCGCCTATCTGATCGTGCTCGACGCGGGGGAGCTCGCGAGCGACGCCTACTTCCCCGACGCTTCGGTGAGCGCATTCGAGGCCCAGGGAGGTATCGCCTGGTACTTCGGCAGCGCCTACGGTGCGCGATTTGGCGTCGACTTCCGACGCTACTCCGCGGACCTGAAGCCGGATGCCGCGGTCACCCAGCCCGGAGGCCAGAAGCTCGCGGACAGCGCCACCGACGACTACCTGCGCTTCACGCTCGCGTTCGTGTATCGGCTGCGCAGCAGCGCAGACGAAGCTCAGAAGGGCCAGTAGATCCTGAGCACGAACGCGGGTTGATCGATGCCGCGTCGACGGCATTCGGCAAACACGCTGGCCTGAACCGCGCGTTCCGTGTCGCCGCCCTTCAGACGTGCGATGGCGCTTCGCGCAGCGAGCACCCCGAGCTGCATGTGGTGCTCGTCGAGCACGAGCGCGCTCTGCTCCAGCAGCGCAACGGCCTCCTCGTCCTGCCCGCGCGCATGCGCGACCGCTGCGCGCATGTTGCCGGCGAGCCCCGGCGCGAGCACGCTCGGCACCTTCGCCACCCAGCGCGCATCTCCGAGCGCCGCGCGGAGCTGCCCCAGTCGACGCGGCTCCTTCTTCGCCAACGCGGCCACGCAGCGTGTGCGCAACCAGCGGATGTACAGGCCCGCACTCTGGGCGCGGAGCAACTCCGATTTCTCGAGCGACGGCCAGGCGCGCTCGAGGCCCAGGACGGCCTCTTCGATCCGCTCTGCGGCCATCAAACACTGGGTGCGCGCCATCAGCGCAAGGAACTGCTGCAGATAGAAGCCGCGCTGCGACCACGCCGCCATGGCTTCGTCGACGCGCGCGAGGCCAGCCTCGGGATCACCGCGAGCCACGTCGAGGATGTAACCGAGCGCGGTCGCGAGATTGGTCCGCGCGAAGGCATCGCCACGCTCCTCCGCTTCGCGAAGCGCAGAAGGGACCCGGCGCTTGAGGTCCTCGAAGTCGCCGAGGAACATGCTGGCGAGGCCGCCAAACAACCGCGCGTTGGTGATCTCCCAGGCGACGCCCGTACAACGCTCGCGAAGTAGGGTCTCGGCGAGATCGGTGCGACTTCGGACCTCGCGTAATAGGCCTCGATTGTAGGCCTGAATGCCCGCCGCGAGGTGCGCGAGCGCGAGCGCGTGCGGATGCTGGCAGCGCTCTG
>CAYNOM010000736.1:0-3645 GCA_964398415.1 uncultured Polyangiales bacterium
AACCATGCTTCGGTACTTCCACTTCCGCGGCCTTCATGCCCATTACCTCATCGTCGCCCCCACCGAGTGGCGCTGGCACTTGAAGGACTCAGGCACGTACCAACACTACCGGCACATGCGTAGCCGAGAGGCGGAGCGGGTGCTGCACGAGCTGGCTCGCAGAGATCGCCAGCTGCTTCACCGCCTGTACCGGGCGTTTGTGACGCCCCATCCGTCGGAAGGGCTGTTCGACGGCGACCTGCTCAAAGGCCTGCTGCGCGGGATCGGCAGCGATCCGTGGTTGAGCGAAAAGGATGCGCCCCCTCGCTTCGCGCGCTTCTACGTGCTGCGCGAAGAGCGACCGCGGTTGGTCCTTCCTCCTGCGCCGGTGCTTGACCCGTGGAAGGAACACCGGGAGATCATCGAGGCGGCCCGTGCTGCGCCCCGCGCTTGGGTGGGCGTCGAGACCGTCGACCCGGACGGAATGCCCGTGGCGGGGATTCGGTGTGAAATCCTGCTCGCCGATGGAGACCTGCGAACGGTACGAACAGACGCACACGGCAAGGCGCGCCTCGAGCCGATCCCGCAGGGGCAGTGCCACATTCGGCTGCCTGAGCTCGATGGCAGTGCGTGGAAGCCGGAGAGCGGTGCGCGCACCAGCGCGGTGGACAAGCTGAAGGTACGAACACACACGGTGCGGCGCGGCGAGTGTCTGTCGCGCATTTGCCGCTCCTACGGCATCAAAGAGTGGCGCGCAGTCTGGGACGACGACGGCAACCGAGCCTTGCGCGAGAAGCGGAAGAACCCGGGCGTCCTGTACCCGGGCGACGAGGTCGTCGTCTCTGCGTCGAAGGTCCACGACGTCGTCGTGTCGACTGACGAAATGCATCGAATCGTCGTTGACCTCGATGACCCCTTGCCGCGGCCGCGGTGGAGCGCCTGAGCACGTTTACTCGAGCAGAAGGCTTACGAGTTGGTCCTCGGCGGGCTCGACGGCCACGGTGACCTCCGCCGAGTACACCTCCGAAGATGCTGCCGCTGGCCTTTCCATCGAAGCGCTCACGCGGTACAGCCCCCCGGATAGCCCGCGCACGACGGCAACACCGTCCACCTTGGTCTCGACGTCCTTCTCGAAGGCGCTTGCGGCGACTCGGACCTTCAGCCCCGAGATCGCCCGCCCCTGGTGCATCACGCTGATGTAGAGGTCCGAGGTCAGGCCCCCCTGTGCTCGTAATAGCTCACTCATGAACGAGACGGGGTTGTAGTGCCAGACCTTACGGGTGGCGGGCAACACCGCGCTGGCGGCGTTCCAGAACAGGTAGGGCTTGACCTGCTCGGCGACGCAGTCGGCCAAGGGATCGCCCAGCGCGGCAAACGCGGTTTGAACTTGGGACGGCGCGTAGCTCCACTCGTTCGGAAACAGGCACTGGGAGTACCGAAGGTTCGCACCGAAGCCATGGTTGTAATACTGAGCGACCTCGCCGAGAGACAGGCGGGTCTCGTCTTCGTCCGCCTCTACGAGCTGCTCGACGGCTTGGAGCACGGGCTCGGTCGCATCAACCCGCAGATCGTCGTTGGGGTCCTCCAGCTTGACCCACGTCTTCATCAGCGCCTTCTCCGAAAAGATCTCCCAGTGCACCAGCGGCGCGAAGCCGCTGGCGTCATGGCTGCAGCCGAACCCCATGGTTCCGAGCACCTCGCCCGCGTTGATGGGCACGGCGAGACCACTGACGACCTGCGAGACGCCTTCCGCGTCGCGCTTCCGGAGCTCTGCGAGGAAGCGCTCGTCGATCGGGGGATCGATGTTCAGCTCTTTGCGCGACTTGCGCAGGTAACCACAAGTGCCCTTGTTGCGGCTGATGATGCGGTCGGCCCGCTTGCCCGTGACCGGATTCTTCTTGGCATTCCTCATCGAGTGCTGTTCTTGGAAACGCTCGATGGCATCGATGAGCTCGGGAGTGACCTTACCGATTGGTTGTCCACCCCTACTGTAGAATCCGAGGTACTCGAGACGCCTCTTTACCCACTCGACATCTTCGGGCTCGTTTTCCATGCCTGGAACGGTGTCTGGGCCCACGTCTCCCTTCATCTGGTAGTCCAACTGTTGTCGATCTTCTTCCGGCGATGGTCCCCTCTCGCGCTCCGCCGCTGAAAGCATCTCGACTCGCTTCAGCCACGGCACCTGCTTGGCCCTCGCCGCATCGATGAATCGAGGCTCGAGGTGCATGTACAGGCTGAAGAAGGTCTCCGTGCCTTTGGGCTGGCCCTTGTGGTTCTCGCGATCCGGCTGGGAAGCCTGCGCTTCGGCGGCGGTCTCCGATGACTTGTCTTCCACTTGTCGCCCTGTGGGCGTTCGCTCCAACAACGCGCGGTAGGTCTTCCCCGTCGTCTCGATGCTGACGATTCCATCGGGCTTTCTGAATCCGGCGATCTGGCGTTGAAAATCCTCTATCGCCGTCACCAGCTCTTCGGGGACCTTCGTCCCGTCCGCGAGGTCTTCGTCGCTCGCAACGTAGAACGGTCTCTTCGGGTTCGACCCAGGGACGGGGCAAGCATTGAGTCGGCGCTTGATCTCGACCACATACTCAGGCGGATTGGTCGCACCGGGCTTCCCTCGGCGCCCGGTGGCGCGGCCCACGCTTGCACCCGATGTCGCAGAAGCGTCGCTGCCCGTGCCCGCACCCTGCGCATCTTTCTTCGTCTCCTTCTCCGCGACGAAGTCGGGCGTGCCAAGACGCGCAGCCACGTCTTGAGGGATCTCGTGTTTCAGGAGGACGAAGTTGGTATGCCCGAAGTCTTGGTTGGGCGTCCTGGGATCCTCGTCGAGCCGGCAGGCGACGATCTTGCCGTCCACTGGGGCGAACACCTCTTGCCCTACAGTCCCGAACAGGTGCACGCCACCGTGCCAGAAGCCGTTGGCGCCCACAGGAAAGTAACCGCCCAGCTTCTGCCCCTCGATCGTCGCGTGCAGGCGCTCCGCGCTGCGCGGCGTCACGCCCTCGCCGGTGGGGAAGTAGAGCTCGGGTCGCTTTGCGCGGGCGCCCCAGGGGCCAAGCTCTTCGAGGACTTCGAGCGGGTCGAGGCGTTGCTCCGCCGAGTAGGGCAACTCGAGCCGTCGCTCTTTCGACTTGGCTTTCGGATACCGCGTCTCTGACACCTCGAAGTGGAGGTGTGCCCCCATCCAGCTCTTCCGCTTGCCAGTCGACAGGGTAACGGCAGGCGGTTCCGGGCACTTCCCCTGATAGCCTCCATCGGCCCACGCCTTCAGACTTTCGCAGTGGGCAATCTCGTGCTGGGCTTGCTCGGTGTTCTCGAAGCCAGTGCGCCCCACCACCGCGATCGCCTGGCCCTCCTCCACACGGGGACGGGAGCCTTGCCCAAACTTGACCTTGAACCAGGCGCAGTGCGCGTACAGGTAGTGCCGCTTGTCGTCCCCTTCGATCACCAGAGCGCGGCCGTAGCCACCCCAGTTGCTGTCGTAGGTTTCGATGGCGTGAACCACCTCGCCGCCCATCACAGCCAAGATCTCGGCGCGCCCGTCCTGTCCGAATAGGTCGATGCCTTGGTGGAAGTGCATGTCCACCTTCGGGTCGAATGTCGCCCCCTCCGCGGGCTTACGCAGGCTACGCGGATAGCGGAACGCGACCTTGGGGCAAAGGGCTTGAG
>CAYNOM010000737.1:0-3644 GCA_964398415.1 uncultured Polyangiales bacterium
TGATCAACCAGTGGGCCAACGTGGTGCGCTGGGAGCTTCGCACGCGGCTGTTTCTGCGAACGACCGAGTTCCTCTGGCAGGAGGGTCACACCGCACACGCCACGCGTGAGGAGGCGATCGAAGAGACGATGCGCATGCTCGGCGTGTACGCCGATTTCGCCGAAAACTGGATGGCCATGCCCGTGATCCAGGGCGAGAAGACCGCGGGTGAGCGCTTCCCTGGTGCCGTGAGCACCTACTGCATCGAGGCCATGATGCAGGACCGAAAGGCACTGCAGGCGGGCACGAGCCACTTCCTCGGCCAGAACTTCGCGAAGGCCAGCGGGATCCAGTTCCTCGACGACAAGGGCGTCCTGCAACACGCGTGGACCACGAGCTGGGGCGTGTCGACGCGGCTCGTGGGCGGCATGATCATGACCCACTCGGACGACGACGGGCTCGTGTGCCCGCCGAAGCTCGCGCCCACGCACGTCGTGATCATCCCCGTCACGCACAAGGCGGACGAAGCCGGCGAGGTGCTCGACTACTGCAAGCGCGTCGAGCGTGAGCTGCGCGAGCAGACGTTCGCCGGCCAGCGCATTCGCGTGGAGATCGACAACCGCGATCTGCGAGGTGGCGACAAGATCTGGCAGTGGATCAAGAAGGGCGTGCCGATCCGCCTCGAGGTGGGCCCGCGTGACATGAAAGCCGACTCGGTGTTCATGGGGCGCCGCGATCGCAAGCCCAAGGAAAAGGGCGGTGTGTCGCGCGAAGAGCTCGTGCAGAACATCGGCAACATCTTGCAGGAGATGCAGGACGGCCTGTTCAACCGCGCCAAGGCCTTCCGCGACGAGCACACGCGCGTGATCGACTCGAAGGAGGAGTTCTACGACTTCTTCACGGTGGCGCGCGCCGCAGACGATGCGCCGACCCCGATCCACGGCGGCTTTGCCATGACACACTTCTCGGGCGACGTGGAGCTCGAGGAGAAGATCAAGGCCGATCTCTCCGTGACCGTGCGCTGCATTCCGCTCGCAGACGGCGAGCCGGGCACCTGTCCCTTCACGGGCAAGGCCAGCAAAAAGCGCGTCGTTTGGGCGAAGAGCTACTGAAGATCTGTCGGAAGTGCGCCTGCGCGCAGGGTCATGGTCCCGGCGACTGAGTCAGAGCACGATCACGGGCTCGCACTCGACGACGATCTCGAGCGCATGGGTGCCGCCGTCGCGGAGCTTGTCGCAGGCCGCGCCGCGCAGACGCACCACGCGCTCGGCGCGCGTCCAGCCCTGGTCTCCAGGCGCTACGTCCTCGCCGTCGATCGTGACGTGGATGTACTCGTCACCGCGTGGAGGATCGTTCTCGAGGGCGAAGTCGCACGACACGACGGACTGGGTGATCTCCGTGAGCGCTGCGACGAGCTCCGTCTCCCCCTCGGCGGGATAGAAATGCCCGGTTCCGCCGTGCTGCGCCATGGCGTCCATGGTCTGACCTGCGCCGGATGATGCGCTGATGCCATAGCCGACGACGTAGGTGGGCACGGCTGCCGCGCGCAGGACGTCGAGCGCGGCGAGGGTGGTCTCCGGCTCACGAACGCCGGTCTTCAGGTTCTGGCAGGTGGGCTCGCCGTCGCTCACGAGCAGCACATAAGCAGGCGTCGCCTGGAAGTCGGGCAGTCCGGCCGGCTCGTCGACGAGCACCCTCTTTGCCTCGCGGAGGGCCCCGGCCGTCGGTGTGGCACCTTGGGGCTTGGCCGCGTCGAGGACGGAAGCAATCTGCCCGGAGACGCCCGCGCCGAGCTCGACCGAGACCGCTCCCACGTTGCAGTCGATGCCGTCGGGTTTGGGAATGTTCGCGTCAGGGAGGCTTGGAAAGAGCATCAGCCCGAAGTCGATCGCGTCATCGAGGTCGGCCGTGACGCGCTTGATGGCCGCCACCGAGCCCTCCCAGCGCGTCTGATAGCAGGGCGGACACTTCGGCGCGGGCCGGGTTTCGGTCATGCTGCTCGAGCGGTCGGCCAGGATCAGCATGCGAGGGATGACGGGCCGCGCGGCCGTGTCGACCCGCTCACACACCCCGTCGTCCGTGGGACCTGGGGTCGTGGGCGACCCTGGGCCGCGGCTCGGCGGCGTGAAGCCAGAATCCCTGGATGTGCCAGCATCGAGGGCCGGACCACCCGAGGCCGGGAAACCCACGGAGTCGTGGTCTGTTGCGGAGCACCCGAGCTGCGCTGCCAAGGACACGGACAGGAGGAGGCCAAGGCGAAACTGCATGCAATCTGCTAGCACGCGGCCGCGCGCGGATGCCCTCCCTAACCGTCACGAGCCACGCAGCGCCGTGAGAGTTCTCAGGAGGCGCTGTGGCTTCAGTGGCTGTCGTGCAGCTTCACGTAGGGGTAGTCGATGGGTTGACCCTTGACGCCCTTCGCGGGCGCAGCGATCCAGTTCGCGTACTTGCCGGGCTCGTACACGGGCTGCATCAGCGAGCGCACGTAGTCGTAGTCGCTGCGGCTCGGTAGCCACGCGTCCTGATTCGCCCTGTACTCGGCCTCGCTGATGAGGTTGCCGCGCGGATCGAAGCAGTGGCTCGAATACATGCCCACCGTGCGACGGAAGCGGCGGCTTGGCAGGCTGACGCGGAAGTCGATGCCCGTGGACGCGAGCGACTGATTCCAGCGCTCCACCACGCGCTCGCAGTCGCGCACGTACTCGTCGCGCAGCACCTCGTTTAGCGCGTTGCGAAGCGGTACCTGCTTCGTGCGCACACGACCATCTTCGATGGTGGGCAGCTCGTACGTTTGGTTCAGCGCCTTGTGATCGTCGTAGCGATCCTCACGGTGACGGCCCTTGATGCTGGCGGCGAAGGAGTCGGCCGCGTTGCTGCTCAGCTCGGAGCCGAACAGGTCGAGCGAGCTCGAGTACCAGAAGTTGATGTACTTCTGGACAGTCTGCAGATCGATGCCGCCGTGCTTGCGCGCGTCGCCGTTCGGGTCGCGCATGGTCAGCTCAGCCCCGCGTCGAAGCACGCGCTCCACGCCCTGCTCGCCGCAGAACAGGTGGAAGGCCTCTTCGGTGAGCATGAATTTCGTCGCGCGTGCCAGCGGCGCGAAGCCACTCTCGGACAGCGCGCTCAGCTGATACTTGCCGTCACGATCGGTGAAGGTCGTGAACATGAAGAACGAGAGCCAGTCGTCCGTGCGCTCGTTGAACGTCGACAGGATGCGCGGCGTGTTGGGATCACCCGAGCGGCGCATGAGCAGCGCTTCGGCTTCTTCGCGCCCATCGCGGCCAAAGTACTGGTGCAGGAGGTGCACCATGGCCCACAGGTGACGGCCCTCTTCCACGTTGACCTGGAAGAGATTGCGCATGTCGTAGAGCGAGGGCGCCGTCTTGCCGAGCTGACGCTGCTGCTCGACGCTCGCGGGCTCGGTGTCGGCTTGCGTCACGATGATGCGGCGGAGCACGCCACGCATCTCGCCCGGCACCTCGTTCCACACCTTCTCGCCCTCGTGATCGCCGAAGCTGATCGTGTCGCGCTCGGTGGGCGTCAGGAAGATGCCCCAGCGGTAGTCGGGCATGCGCACGTAGTCGTAGTGGGCCCAGCCGCTCGGATCGACACTCACGGCGGTGCGCAGCCAGACCTGGTCGCCCTGGAAACCCTCGGGCCCCATG
>CAYNOM010000738.1:0-3635 GCA_964398415.1 uncultured Polyangiales bacterium
CGGCCGACGTCGACCTCACGGCGTTGAAGGACACGCTCAGGCGCATCGCGCGCTGCGACGCGTGACGCGCGCGGTCACATGTCGAAGCACTTGACGAATCGAGCCCTGGCTGTCAAACCATCGGCCCCTGGCGTGGGACTGCGCGGGGACGCACCCGAGGAATTGCCATGCGCGACAAGATCCGCCTGATTTCGACGGCCGGCACCGGCTACGAGTACTTCACCACCAAGAACAAGCGCCTGATGCCCGAAAAGATGCGCATCAAGAAGTACGACCCGCGCGCGAAGAAGCACGTCGACTTCGTCGAAGGCAAGATCTCGAAGGGCTGAACGCACCGCGTTCGCCACCCGAAGGCGCTCCCCGGTCCACGGGCGGCGCCTTTCTGTAATTGGGGCCGCCGCAGCTTCTTCACAGCGAAAGAGGCAGCTCGCTCGGGGTGGCGGTGTTCACGCCCACGGTCGCGTTGGGGCCGAGCTGACCCGAGTTATTGAGACCCCAACAGTAGAGCTTGTGCTGCTCGGTCACCGCACAGGCAAAGCCAAAGCCTGCCGCCACGAGCCGCGCGCCCGAGATGCCGTCGACCCGCGTCGGCGACGGGAAGCGGGAGCCACTGGGCTGGCCCAAGCGCAGCTCGAAGTTGTCGCCCCAACACAGCACGTCGCCTGTGCTCGTGACGCCGCACGAGAAGATGGTGCCGAGACCGAGCTGCGTGAAGCGAGTGCCCTGGGAGACGTCGACGGCGGCCGGCGTGAGCAGGCAGATGCCGGGCTCTGGGCCCTCGCCGCACTCGTTCGAAGTCAGCGCGTACGCGCCTATGCCAAGCTGACCATGGTCCGCACGGCCCCAGCAGCGGGTTTCGGTGCCGACGAACGCACACGCGTGATCATCGCCGAGGAAGACGTCGGTCACCCCCGAGCCGAAGAGCTCGATGGGCGCTGCGCGTGGGTCTTTGCCCGTGGCGTCTGCACCGAGCTGCCCCCACAGGTCGCGCCCCCAGCAGTGCAGGGCGCCGCCGCTGCGGATCACGCAGCCGAAGTAGTGGCCGAGGCCGATGGCATCGACGTCTTGGGTGATCAGCGTGTCGATGGCCAAGGCCGAGTCGAGAGCGGTATCGTTGGCGAGCTGCTTGTAATCGTTGGAACCCCAGCATTTGACCGCTCGGCTTTCGGCGATTCGAGCGCAGCCCGAGCGGCGGCCGACCGAGACACGGTCTGCGCCCTCGAGCGTGCGCGACATGCCGCTACCGATGTCGAGGCGCACCGCTCGCGGGCCGCTCGGATCGGCCATGCCGCCGTTGCCGAGCTGGCCGTTCGAGTCGGAGCCCCAGCAGTACACGAGGCCATCTACGCCCACGACGCAGCTCGCTGCCTGTCCTACCGAGAGCTGGGTTGCGCCGACGGGTAGAGCCGACACGAGCACGGGCGTCGATGCGACGCAGTCGCCCGTGCCGCCATTGCAGTCGGGCGTGGCCTCGGCGGCGCCGAGCTGCAACCGGTTGTTGCGACCCCAGCAAAACACGCGCCCCTCCGAGGTGAGAAGGCAGCCGAAGCCTTCGCCGAGGCCGAGCGACACCGGGTGCTCGCCAACGGGCACATTCGCATCGCTGCTGGCGTCCGCGCCCGCATCGACAGGCCCCGCATCGTCTTGCGATGCTGCATCGCCGCCCGATTGTCCCCCGTCTTGGGTGCCGCTCGCGGCGGCGTCGGTGGCTGCGTCCATCTGGGGGGAGCTACCTCCGCCGTCTCCGGTCGATCCCATGCTGCCGCCACCGCCGTCGTCGCCGGCTGGGCCGTTCACGGCCGGGGGGCGCCCGCTCCAGGTGGGCAGATCATCGCGGGTCACGGGCTCGCACTCACCGTCGTCGCGGCACGTCTGCTGTAGCGCCTCGCATGCCTCGAAACGCAGGGCACACAGGCGCACCAGGTTCATCGAGAGCGAGAGAATCTTGCCCGTCCGAAAACCGACGATGGCCTGTCTCCTCACCTGCAGCGCTTCACCGAGATAACCTTCGATGCTCACGCGCACCGTGGGACGCCCGCCGCTCACGCTGGTCAGCGCGAGCGTCAGCGGAAAGCGCGCGAGATCGTCGTCGTCGAGCAGCTCGCTCACGTCGTTTCGGATGCGTGAGAACGCGCCGTTTTCTTCCTGTTCCTCGATGCGAAAGACGATGCGATCGAGCTCGCTCGGGATCGCGAAGTTGGTGTCGACCGAGACGATGATCTGCGTGGGCGCTTCGTGACAGGACAGAAGCACGAAGGCACAAAGG
Source organism: uncultured Polyangiales bacterium (assembly GCA_964398415.1). GTDB lineage: Bacteria > Myxococcota_A > Polyangia > Polyangiales > DASUME01 > DASUME01. Next base: position 2,267 of record CAYNOM010000738.1, read on the forward strand.
AGCGCAGCGAGACGGGCGAGCCAGGTCATCGAACCTCCACCTCGTAGGGCTCTACGTTGCCGCTGTAGGGCGCCTGTGGCTCAGGCCAGAGCATGACGAGGGCGACGGCACCCGCCGCGAGCACGGCACCGACACCTGTCCAGAGCCAGGGGTTCCTGGCCCAGCGTCGCGACGGGCCTTGCTCGACCTCCGTTGGACGGCGGTCGGTTTACGCACTGGCCGCGCGTGCGGCTTCGGAGGGGGTGGGGACGCTCGCTTGGGCGGGAGCCTCGGCTTCGGGGAGCGCGAGCGCGACGCTCACCGCGCCGCCAGCCTGGGCCTCGAAGCGCTTGCTTGCTGCCACCTTTCCGTCGCGTGCCACGCTCAGCTCGTGCGTTCCGGGGTCGACGGGCAGAGGCGCCCGCAGGGCCCGCGGGGAGAGCTCCGTGCCGTCGAGGCGCACCACGTCGCCCTCGCGCAGCCCTTGCACATCGAGGGTCGCGGTCGCGAGTTGAGGCTCGATTTCCTGGAGGGCTTGACGCGCCTGCACGCGGTGATCGGCGTCGGTCTCCGACTCGGGAGCGAGAAGGTAACGACGATAGGCCTCCGCCGCGCCGACGAGACGTCCCAGCTGCCGTCGCGCACCCGCCACGTTGAACAACGTCTGGGGATTCGGATACAGCGCGTAGGAGCTCTCGAAGGCGCTCAAAGCCTGCTCCCACGCCCCCTCGCGCGCGGCCGCGACGCCCTGGGTAAACTGCTGGCGCGCCAGCGCTACCTCACTCGGCGACGCGGTGCGCTCGGCCAGGGCGGTGCCCCACATGGACAGCCACAGTGTGAGCGCGAGTGCGCCGACCGAAAACCGACTACGCCTGATCATCGTCGGGCCTAGACTAGCTCGGAAGGCGTGGGCCGGGGTGCTTGAGCCCGTGCAGCGTCGAAAGTAGGCTCAAACCCGTGAGTGCTCCGCTCGTCCTGTCCCCCGGCCAACGTGTGGGTGCCTACGTGGTGCTGCGTCCTCTTTCGGCGGGCGGCATGGCGACGGTGTATGTGGCGCAGCGTACGGGCCCGCAGGGTTTTGCTCGGCGCGTGGCCCTCAAGGTCGTCCATCCGCACCTCAGCCGTGACGCGGAGTTCGTGCGCATGTTCGTCGAGGAGGCGCTGTTGTGTGCGAGCATCCGCCATCCCAACGTGGTGCACGTCGAGGAGCTGGGAGAGTTCCAGGGCGCCTACTACCTGGCGATGGAGTATGTCGACGGCACTTCGCTCGCGGACGTGCTCGATCAACGCTTTGCCGAAGGCAAGCCCCTGCCACCGGCGCTGGCCGTCTCGATTTGTTGCGCCGTGCTCGAAGGGTTGCACGCGACCCATACGCTCGAGAGTGAAGCCG
>CAYNOM010000739.1:0-3620 GCA_964398415.1 uncultured Polyangiales bacterium
GCTCCGCTCGCAAGGCTGCTGCTTGGGCTTTCGGAGAGTCGGTCGAGTGGTGTGTTGCGCATTCGTGCGGGCAGGCGTCGCGCCGAGCTGTGCGTCGCGTGCGGCAAGGGCGTGTCGCTGGTCGGCGTAGATGGTGAGCTCCTCGGCGACACCTTGCTGCGCCGAGGTGACCTCGATCGAGACCGTCACGGGCTCGCGCTCGCGGCGGGACGGCCTACGAAACCGGTCGGACGCTGGCTCGTGGAGGTTGGTGCGGCCTCCCAGGCTGCCGTGACCCAGGCGCTCAGCGCGCAACTCGAGCAGCGCGTGAGGGCGCTTTTGCGCTTCGACACGCCCGATCTCTCTTTCGAGCCTGCGCCGTCCGTCGCAGGCCTGAGCGGCGACGCGGACGTCGACCTCGCCATCTGCGTGTGGGACGCCATGCTCGAGATGTCCCGTGAGCTCACCGACGCCGGACGAATGCTGCGCGCAGGAAGCCGTCGCCTCTACCTGACACGCACCGGGAGCCAGCTGCAATCGCTGCTCGTGCACAAGCGACGCATGCCTTCGGAGCTTTGGCAGCGCTGCCTGTGCGAGGGTTCCGTGCTTCACGACGAGCGCGCCGTGCTTCGCGCCCTCGGCGCCGCACAGGAGCATGCCCCGGATGCGGATGCGTACAGTCTGCTGCTGCGTAAGCAGCGTCAGATCCGACGCCACGCGCCGCCGCACACGTTGCTCGATCTGCCAGCGTCGGCAGCCGCGATCGACGCGCGTCGCGCCCTGCGTCGCCTTGCACGCAGGCTGCATCCCGATCGCTTCGATACCGACGCACCGGCCCTCAGATCCCTGTCGTCCGAGGTGATGCTCGCGCTCGTGCGTGCCGAAGAGTCGTTGCGTGTCCGCGCACCGTTCGTGCGCTCTGGTAGCGGCATTTGAGCGACGGGCTTTCAAATCGCATACTGATGTAGCGAACACGATGAAGAGCCAGGCCAAACCAAGCTTCGAGGTGTGGGTTGCATGGTTGCGCTCGCTGACACTGCCACCGTGGATCGCGGTGCGCGTGCGCTTCGTGCTGAGCTGCATCATCGTGCTCGTCGTCGCGCATCTCGCGACCGGGCGTCCGTTCGGCGAGGGCTATCGGCCACTCGCCAAGGTGCTGAGCCAAAAAGGGCTGACGGCAGACCCCAACGCCGCGCGCGCCGTGGCCCTGCAGCGCAAGGGCCGTGCGCCGCAGCGCTTCGTGTTTCGCGCGCTCGAGCATCCCGACATGGGCGATGTGTGGCTCGCTTCGGCCGTCGTCTCGGAGCGCGGCGAGGTCGCAGCGCTCGAGGGCCCGCACAACCTCACCCGCACCGCGAGCGCCGACGAGAGCGTCCCCGTGACGCGGGGCAGACACGCCCTGTTCGCGCGCAGCATCGAGGGCGAGGTGGTGGCCCTCGAGCTGCTCGATCTGGCGGGCGAGCCAAAGACCGACCAGGGAATCTTGGCCCGCGTTCAGCGTGGCATCACCAACCTTCAGCAAACCGGCAGCTGGTGGGGCGTGGGCCGCCGCGCCTATGCCTTGCGCATCGCCGCCCGCAGCGCGTCGATCAGCGCCTCCGACGACGGGTTCGTCGTCATGCTGGATGGCGAGCGGATCGTGATCGACCCGGCTGTGGCGACGCCGCGCGAGGGAGCCGATCGCTTCGAGGTGCGCACGCACGCGACCGTGGTGACCGACCTCGTGCCGTGGCTCGTCGACACCGTGCGCGCCATCTCGTGGGTGGGGCCAGAGCGCATCGCCTGGCTCGAGAATCGCGTCTTCGCGCTACGTGACTCGCTCAAGCAGGCCTACCACAGCGTGAACGCGGTCGACCACGAGGCCGAGGTGAGCGAAGAGCTCGGCGCGGTGACGCACACCGAAGCGGCGCGCGAGAAGGTCGAGCGCCTGGCGGTGCCGAATCCGGACTCTGGCTGGCCTCCTCCTGCGGTGCCCCCGATCGCGACGCCTGCGGTCGAAGGGGAGGGGGCCTGGTTGGCCATCGTCGACGATCCCCACGTACGGTCGTTGCCGTCGGGTGCACCGGTCTTCTACCAGACCTTCCTGCGTCCAGATCCCGAGCGCCTGTGGGCTCGCGTCTATCTCACCACCTGGGATCCACGCCTCGTGCAGCTCAACATCGTGGCGGGTACCGAAGAGCCCGTGAGCGCGACGGGCGAAACCGGCAGCGGCCGTGTGCCGCGCGATCCCGAAACCCTGCGTCGATTGGTGGGCGCCTTCAACGGTGGCTTTCAGGCGGTGCACGGTGAGTTCGGCATGATGGCGGAGGGGCGCGTCTATCTGCCGCCCAAGCCCTGGGCGGCCACGGTCGCCATCTTCGACGACGGGCGCGTCGGCATGGGGTCCTGGCCAGGGCCAGAAAACCGTCGCGTCGCTTACGACGAGGCGAGGGCCGTGGCCGAGCTGCCGGCCGACATGGTGGCCTTTCGGCAGAACCTGACGAGTCTCGTCGAGGAAGGTCGCTTCAACCCCTGGGGGCGGTGGTGGTGGGGAGCCGCGCCGCAAAACAAGAGCGAGCAAACGCTGACCCAGCGCAGCGCCCTGTGCTTCACTGAGGGTGGGTTCATGGTCTATGCGTGGGGCGACAGCATGTCGCCTGAGGCGCTCGGCGAGTCGCTCGTGGCGGCGCGCTGCGTGCGTGCGCTGCACCTCGACATGAATGCGGGTCACTCGGGCATGGAGCTCTACAACGTGCTGGCGGCGGACGAACCGCGGCTGTCCATCGACAGCAAGGCGAACCATCGCTTCGAGGGCAGCATCTCCGGCCTCCCTGGATACGCGGTGCGCGCTCGTCGTGCGGTGACGTCGATGGGCTTGCCCTTGCCCCGCTACATCCACCCCGACCCCCGCGATTTCTTCTACCACACCCTCAAGCCCGGCCTCGAAACGACCCGAACCGCCGGCGAAGTGAGGTTCGACTCGGCCGATCTGCCCCACGCCGGTTGGCCGCCGGCCTTGGCTCGCGCCGCCCTGAGCGCTTCAAGGCTGATTCGCATCGATCCGGCCCGCGCCGTGCCTACCTTGGGCGAGGTCCCTGGTGGTGAGGTCATCTTGGCCGACCTCCGGGTGCAAGCGGAGCCAGCCGACCTCTTGGATGTGGCGGTCTTTTCGACCAAGGTGCGCTTGGGTCGCCACTACAGCGTGGGCATCGCGCCCGAGGGGGCTGTGGTGCTCGCGCGCGGGCAGGATTTGCGCGAGCGCCCTGATGCGCGGATGGCCATCGGCGTCGATCGCGACGGCCTGCTCGTCTACGGCGAGACCTCGGATCCTACGGAAGGAGCCCTGGATCGTGCGATGCGGGCGGCTGGGGTCGAGGCCGCGGTGGCGCTCGCGGGTGGCAAGCTCGGCCTGCACTTTCGCGAGGGGGTGCTCGAGGCAGACGGGGTTACCCTCTTGCGCGAGGGTGAGCCCGCCGTGCGCTTCGTCGCCAACCCTGCGCCGGCGGTCGAGGTCATGTTCCCCGACAACAAGCCCAAGCCCTACGGGTACTGGGCACAGCTTCAGGATCAGCGCGTGCGCTACTTCCGCACGAAGGACCCAACAGCCCGCGCGCCCGAGGGTGCGCTAGAGTGACGGTGGCCGCTGAGCACTCACCATTTGG
>CAYNOM010000740.1:0-3618 GCA_964398415.1 uncultured Polyangiales bacterium
CTCAATGGGCGTTACCGCATCACCGAGCGTCTCGGCGAAGGCGGCATGGGCGTCGTGTACCGCGGCCAGCGCATCCAACTCGACCGCCCCGTGGCCATCAAGTTCCTGCACTCGCCCTACGCCAGCTCGCCCAAATTCGTGAAGCGCTTTCAGCGCGAAGCGCGCGCCATGAGCCGGCTCTCGCACCCCTGCTGCGTGTCCGTGATCGATTTCGGCGTGCATGAGTCGCCCTACATCGTGATGGACTTCGTCACTGGCAAGACGCTGCGCACCGCCATGGACGAGGGTCGCCTGACCGCCTCGCGCGCCGTGTCCATCGTGCGCCAAGTGCTGAGCGGCCTGTCCCACGCGCACGAGCAGGGCGTGGTGCACCGCGACATCAAGCCCGCGAACATCATGTTGGGCGAGGCGGCGGGCATGGGGGACCATGTACGCATCTTCGATTTTGGCCTGGCCAAGCTGTACGACCCTTCCCTCGGCGGCGACCCGTCGATGACAGGCGTGGTGGGTACACCGGCCTACATGGCTCCCGAGCAAACGCGCGGCGACCGGGTCGACGTGCGCGTCGATCTCTACGCGACCGGCGTGGTGTTGTTCGAGCTGCTCGTGGGTCACAAGCCGTTCGACGGGCCCGACGCCTACGCCACCCTGCGCATGCAGCGCGATGTGCTGCCACGGCGTGTGCGCGACCTCGAGCCCGACGTCTCGCCCGAGCTCGACGCCGTGGTGCAGCGGGCGCTCGAGAAAGATCCGGGAAAGCGCTTCCAAACGGCCTCCGAATTTCTGGCCGCGCTCGATCAAGTGCCCGAGGCGACCGGGCGCGCCGCGACAGACAAATCCCACGAGGAGGTGGCCTTCGCGCACACCCAGCGCGTGAGGACGCCCTACGGAACCCCCTCCCAAGGCACGCCGCAAAGCCCGCCGCAAAGCCCGCCAGCGCAGGACGCCGCGACGGATCTCTCGCTGCCTCCTCCCAGAAACCCCGCCCGCCGACGTACCCCGGTGCTGCTCGGCGTGAGCTTCTTGGTCCTGGCCGGCGTCACTGCCATCGGACTCAGCCTGCACTCCGGCGACGACGCTGCAGCGGCCCGCGAAGCGAGCGTGAACGACGCCCCCTACGCGCGGGTGAATCGGGGCGGCACCGTCGACCCAAGCTTTGCGGCGCCGTCCGAAGGCAACGCACCCGAGAGGGCCCAAGCGCTCGACGCGGCCGTCGGACCCGACGCTGCGAAAGCCGACGCTCTCGACGCACCCGATGCCGACATCGACGACCTCTCCGACGTCGACATGGCGATCGCCGACGAAGAGCTCAACGCGACCACGGAGCTCGAAGCCTCGGCAGTGCCGGATGAGGACATCGCCGTGCGCTCGCTTTCCGACGTGCGGGCCCTGGTGAGGACAGGCGACCTCGACGCCGCGATCAAGGGCCTGCGCACGCTCCGGCGCAAATCACAGCGCGATGCGAACCTGCCCTACATGCTGGGCGACCTGTACTTTCAGCGGGGCTGGTGGACGGATGGGCTCGTGAAGTACCGGGAAGCGATTCGCATGCAAAAGAGCCTGCGTGAGCGACCGTCAGTGCAAAAGAACGCCATCCAAGCCCTCGGCCAAGCCAAGACCTACTCGCGCGCGCGCACGCTCTTGGTCAAAGACATCGGACGCGCGGCCATCCCACGGCTCAAACGGGCCGCAAAGGGCGATCGCTCGAAGGACGTGCGCAGGCGGGCGGCGCAGATACTACGCAGGTTGTGAGCGCCTTCGCGGCCTCGCGCTTCGTGTTGCGAGCTCGCGCTCGGCGCGCACGAGACGCGCTTTCACGTGCTCGATGACCGCCATGACGCTAGCCCGCGACGGCACGCCGGCGCGCCGCGCGGCGAACACGTCGATATGCGGCAAGGCCGGTTCGGCCAGACGACGGAGGGAGCCTTCGCGCACGAGCGGCAGGGCGGTGATGTCGGGCAGCACAGTGAGCAGCGTTCCGCTTGCGCAGACGTACAAGTTCGAGCGCAGCAGCGTGATCTCCATCCCGATGTGTCGTGAAAGCCCCGGCGGCCAACCGTCCATGATGCGCCCCGAGTCGCCCATCTCAGGGACGGAGAAGGGATGCTCGAGCACGTCTTCTAGGCATACGCGCCGCTTCTTGAACAACGGGTGGCCGCGCCCGCAGTACACCGCGCTGCTCGTCGAGCCGATGCGCTCCACCAGCACGCCCTCAGCGCTCAGGGCCTCGTAATAGAAGGCGGCGTCCACGCGACCTTGGGCGAGCTCAGCGTTGGCCTCGCTGGGCCTGAGATTCTTGTGAACGGGCCGCACTTCCGAGCGTTCACGCTTCAAGTCGACGAGCGCAGGCACGACGAAGTGCTCGGTGAGAACACCGAGGGAAGCGATGCGGAGCGGACCTCCATAGGGCTCGCCGTGCAGGTCCACGAGCGCGGCTTCGACGCGCTCCTTGGCATGGCGGGTGGCATCGCGTAGCCGCGCACCGGCCGCGTTGAGCGAGAGGCGCTTGCCGCGCCGCTCGAACAACGGAATGCCGAGGTAATCCTCGAGCAACAGCACAGTGCGCGACACGGCCTGCGGGGTGAGGCCAAGCGCGTGCGCCGAGCGCGCGACGCTCTGGGTCTCGGCGACCGCGAGAAACGTGGGAAGCCAGTTCCAAACCGGGCTTCGCGGCGGAGGCGGACGCACGTCTTTTTATCCACTTTTCCTTGATTGTCAGTCAATCAATACTCGTTTTACTTGCGAGCGCGCGCAGCCAATCATCAAGTCATGACCCAGCCAGAACGGCCGCACATGACGCGGCGCAAAGCCCTTCGTCGCCTCGGTCTCGTCACCAGCGGCGTGCTCCTAGGTTGTGCCTCGAGCGAGAAGTCCCTGGGCGAGGACAGCTCGTTGCCCCCTTCGCCCGACGCGGGTCCCCTCCCCCTCGAGGATGCCTCTGCGGGAGATGCAGCCTCGAGAGCCGATGCGGGCGCGGCTCAGTGCGAGGCCACACGACGTGACGCCCGCGGACCCTTTTTCGCCCCCAACGCGCCCACGCGCACGCGCATCGCAGAGCCCTCCGAGCCCGGCATGCGCATCTTTCTACAAGGCACCGTTCAGCAGAGCGACTGTGAGACCCCCGTGGAGGGCGCGCTGCTCGATGTGTGGCAGGCCGACGCCATGGGCCAGTACCACGACGCCGGTCAGACGAGCTTCCGCCTGCGCGGGCAGGTGCTCTCCGATGCGGACGGTCGCTGGCAGCTCGAGACGATCATGCCGGGTCACTACGAGAACGGACCTGGCGCATGGCGTCCGGCGCACCTGCACTTCACGGTTTCCGCGCCGGGCTTCGCGAGCGTGACCACCCAACTGTACTTTGCGGGAGATCCGTATCTTGCCCCCAACGACGGTTGTCCCACCGCGTGTGATAGCAGCGACCCCGACCGGATCATCACGCTCGAGCCCGGCGAAGGTGGCAGTCACGGCGTGTGGCGCGTCGTGCTCGCGCGTGCGGGGACCTGAGTGGCACAATGCATCCCTCAACGCAGGAGGGGGGCGGCGCATGATCTTCGGAGTCGAAGCACTGCAGGGGATGATCCAGGGCTGGCGGCTGACGAAGCGCGAGCGCGAGCTCGA
>CAYNOM010000741.1:0-3361 GCA_964398415.1 uncultured Polyangiales bacterium
CAGAGCGCATTCGCGACCTTACCGTAGGCTGCGCCTTCATCATGCCCTCGGGGTTGGTCCGCGGCATCCTCACGGCGATTCTCTGGATTCAGCCCCTTCCGTGTCCGCACGAGGTGGTCGCGACGCTCGACGAGGCGCTCGCCTGGGGCGCGCAGCGGCTTTCTGAACGCGGGCTCTCCATCCCGTCGGAGCGCGCTTCAAGTGGAGTGGGCAACCCATCGCGACCGCAGGCGGTCGGCAGTGAGCGGCACGGCGACGTGAGTCGACCGAGCGCACCGCGTGGCCGCAACGCTCAGGCGAGACCGACGTAGACTGAGCGCACGTCGTCGTCGTCGTCGATCGCGGACAGGAAGGCTTCGACCTCAGCGCGCTTTTCGTCGTCGAGCGTCACCGGGTTCTTGGACACCCAAATGAGCTCCTGGGAGGTGAGGTTCCAGCCGCGGGCCGTGAGCGCGCGGCCCACGGCGTCGACGTCAGCGGGCTCGGTGAGGAAGCGAAACCCGCCTTCGTCATCGGCTTCGACATCCTGCGCGCCTGCTTCGATCGCCGCCTCTTCGGCATCATCGCCGCTCGCGGGAGCCGTGGCTTCGATGGCCCCGCGGCGCAAGAAGTCCCACGACACCGAGCCCGTCGCCCCGAGTTGGCCCTTGCGGAACAGAAGGCGCATGTTGGGGCCGGTGCGGTTTCTGTTGTCGGTGAGGCACTCGACGATCACCGGCACCTGATGGGGTGCGAAGCCCTCGTAGACGACCGTCTCGAAGACGGCCGCGTCGTCCAGCAGTCCGGCGCCCTTCTTGATCGCGCGCTCCAGGGTATCGCGCGTCATCGAGGCCTTTTTCGCCTGCTCGATCGCGAGCCTCAGCCGTGGGTTCATGCTGGGGTCGGGCCCCCCCTTGGCGGCGACCATGATCTCTTTGGCGAGCTTGGTGAACAGACGCCCCTTCGCGTCTGCTGCCTGCGCGCGGCCCTTGGCTTTCCACTGTGCACCCATGGGGCGGGATCTAGCTCATCCGCTGCACCCGCGCAGGCGGCTCGAGAGGGGGCTATTTGCGGGCTCACAGGTGGAAGTCGCCGGCGGCCTCGGGCTGGTAAAGCAGACTCAGCACGCGGATGCGCCGGTGCTGTCCGCGCCCGAGGGGCCAGTCGATGGCTTGTCCGACGCGCAGGCCGAGTAGGGCGCTGCCGAGGGGCGCGAGGACCGAGATGCGACCACAGGCAGCGTCCGCTTCGTCCGGGTAGACGAGCACGGCCTCGCGCGCGGCGCCGCTCTCGACGTCTTCGTAGACCACGCGAGAGTTCATCGTCACCACGTTGTCGGGAATTCTAGCCGGTGCGAGCACATGCGCGCGCGAGAGCTCCGCCTCGAGACCCCAGACGGCCGCGCGCTGACCTTCCGACAAGGTGTCGAGCAGGCAGGTGAGGCGCTCGACGTCCTGGGCAGACACGCTGATCTCCGGCAGGCTCAGCATCGGTACGCGAAGCAGCACCGCAGCGCCCGACAAGATGAGGATCGACATCATCAGGTAGACGGGGACGGTGGCCGTGCCCACCGCAAGTGGCGAAAGCGACAGGGCCACGGCGAAGGTGCCGAGCACCCTTGGTAGGCGAGCTCCTCCCCCGAGCAGCAACGCTCCGATGAGCGCCGAGCAGACCCACATGAGGAGCAGGCTTGAGGAGCCGGCTGGCCTGCTCGCGCGGGCCACGACGGAGGAGAGCGGAATGAAGGCGACAGTTGCGGCGACGAAGACGCAAAGCTCGGCCGACCTCCGGTGCATCTCCCCTCCTCATCCCATCCTAGCTTTGGTGGCGCCCGTTTTCCCTGAGCATGAATGCTCAGGGCGTGCGCTGCCCCGGTGGGCTCACAGGGAGGTGCGCGGGGGGAGCAACGCGGCCGCGAGCCAAAAGCCCGTGCTGAGCGCGACACCGACCATCAGCATTTGAAAACCCACGTCGAGGGCCCGTGTGGCGTCGTGCGTGGTGGCCGCCGAGACGCTGAGCATGCCGAGTCCTCCGGGCACGAGCATCACAGCGGCGGGCAAGCTGAGCGAGCTCGAAGGCGCATCGCGCAGGCGTGCGTAGGCATGGCTCACGGCACCCGAGGCAAAGGCTGCGACGCACGTGGCGAGGACCGCGCCGATGAGTGGACCCAAGAGGCGCACCGATCCAAAGGCGAGCCCACACACGACAAACGTGGCGACCGCGTCGTCGCGCCCCACCGCAAACAGCTCCGCGAACCCCGCGGCCAGGAGCAGGGCCCCGAGCCACACTGCCAACGGATTCGCCCGACCTCCGAGCAGCAACACGTCGTCCACCGAGCCGACGATCTTGGCGCTCAGCAGCACGCCGAAGCCGAGCTGCAAGAACACGAAGAGCGCACCGACGCCGCGCGACGTGCCGCTCACCAAGTGACCACTCGCGAGCTCCGTCATCGACAGCGTCAGGGTGAGCCCGGGCAAGAGCACGAGCACCGCCGCGAGCGTGAGGGCCAGCCAGTTGTGCGTGAGGCCGGCGCCGTGGAGCAGCGTCGACGTGAGTGCGGCAAGCAGCGCTCCGACGATCGGCACCACTTGAGTGAGGCTCGGAACGCGGCTCGACAGCCACAGCAGGATGCCGATCACGAGCCCCGGCGCCGCGCAGAACGGAGCCTCGTGGATGGGGATGCCGATCATGAGGCCACCGCCCACGGTCACGAGCACCACCGCCAGCACGTCGAGCCAGCGTGGATGCACGCGTGGTGCCTCGAGAGCCGAGGCGACGAGCGAAGCGGCCTCGTCGGCCGAGAGCTCGCGACGCTCCACGCGGCCCACGAGCTGATGCAGCATGGCGAGACGTCCAAGGTCGATCGTCCCGGGCACGGCGCGCACGAAGTGGCTGTCGCTGCCCATTGCGGTGCGCACGGTGAGCACGATGGCGGTGGGCAGTGCGAACACCGTGATGTCACGCGAAAGCGCGCGAGAGAGGCGCAGCAGCGACTCCTCGATGCGGTGAGCCGGCAGCCCGTAGCCAAGCAGTGCCGCCCCGACCGCCAACATGCACGTGAGCGCCGTATCCGCCCTGGGCGGCGCTACGCTCGGCGCGATGGCGCTCGGAACTGGGGCCGTGAGCCCCATGTGGAGCAGGCCTGCTTCGGCGTGTGGCTCTTGAACGCTCATGCTGGTGCTGGATGGGCTACGAAAGTCGTCAGCGTAGCACTCTCTCACGCAAACCCTGCCGAGCGTGCTGAGGCCCGTTGCCGGCCGCCTGCGGTGGACTCGCTCGGCGGCGGGTTCTCGCTGCGCTGCGCTCCTCGGAGCATGTCCCCCCGCGTCCGCCCAGCGTAGCCAAACCCCAGCACCGCCGGCGCGGGGGGTGCTTTAACGGC
>CAYNOM010000741.1:3371-3607 GCA_964398415.1 uncultured Polyangiales bacterium
TGGGGTGGGGAGGCGGTTTCGTTGGCTGGGCAAGAACCCGCGATATCGCGCGAGCCGCATGTCGTGTAACCCGGGGGGGGCGGGGGCGGCGAGTGTCCTTGCTTGTATGCGGAGACTGGTGCGGCGCCGGTGCGATGAAGTCCGCTGAAAACGCTTCACGGAAGGGAGTTCCTTGGACGACTATCAAAGGCTCAACCACAGCAAGTGGGAATGCAAGTGTCACGTGGTGTTCATCC
>CAYNOM010000742.1:0-3597 GCA_964398415.1 uncultured Polyangiales bacterium
GAGCATCGCCATGAGCGAGCAACTCCGCGGCGACATGACGCAGACCATCGCGCGCGCGATGCGCGATAGCAACTACCTCTCCCTGGGCACGCTCGAGTTCCTGATGGATGAGCGCGGCGAGCTGTACTTCATGGAGATGAACACGCGCATCCAGGTCGAGCACCCGGTCACCGAGATCGTGACCGGCATCGATCTGCTCAAGGAACAGATCCGCGTCGCAGCGGGTCTCCCCGCCGAGGTCCCGGCAAAGGCCATCGAGCCCCGCGGTCACGCGATCGAGTGTCGCATCAACGCCGAAGACCCGGTGACCTTCGTCCCATGGCCGGGGCTGATCACCGAGTATCACCCACCTGGCGGCACAGGTGTGCGCGTCGACGATGGTGTGTATGGTGGTTACCGAGTGCCCTCGATCTACGACTCGTTGATCGCCAAAATCATCGCCTACGGTCGCAACCGGCCCGAGGCCATCTCGCGCATGCGCCGTGCCCTGTCCGAAACCATCATCACGGGCATCCGCACCACGATCCCCCTGCATCAACGCATCCTCGAGAACGCGGACTTCGTGGACGGCCGCATCTCGACGCGCTTCCTCGAGCGCCTGAAATAGGGCACCCGAGGGACGCGCTCCGCCGTGCCCGAGTCAAGGTCCAAATCCACGTGGACGCTGGTTTTTCTGGCCTGCCGCGGGGCTTGACCGGGAGAAGTTGGACGACCTACACTTTTGCATGTTCCGTCCGATCCGAGCGTCCAACGGGGGACGAGCGGACGCGCGGATACCGTAGAAGGCCTCGTGGCTGTCAATCGCACCAAAGTTCTCGAAGCCGCGCAGAAGTTCCTCTCGAAGGGCCAGTACGACAAGGCGATCGCCGAGTACCAGAAGCTCGTCAACGAGGATCCGCGCGACGTTCGCACGTTGCTGAAGATCGGTGATCTTCACACGAAGCGTAACAAGCCGAAGGACGCCATCGAGGTCTATGAGAAGGTCGCCGAGCTCTACGCCAAGCAGGGCTTCTTCCTCAAAGCGGTCGCTGTCTACAAACAGATCCTGAAGCTCGATGCGGGGCACCTCTCGTCGTCGCAGAAGCTCGCGAAGATGTACGAGGAGCTGGCGCTCACGAGCGACGCCCTCAGCACCTACGCGCAGGTGGCGGACGCGTACCTCGCCCAGGGACAGATCGACAAGGCCCTCGAGACCATGGAGCGCATGGTCGAGCTCGACGGCACCAACGTCGCGGCACGCATCAAGTACGCCGAGGCGCTTTCCAAGGCCAACAAGCCCAAGGAGGCGGCCGCCGCCTTCGCCGAAGGAGCGCACCTGCTCAAGGAGCAGGGCCGCATGGACGACTACATCCGCGTCGTCGAGCGGCAGCTGTTTCACGACGCCGACAACCTCACCCTGTCGCGCGAGCTCTCGGGTCTCTACCTCGAGCGGCAAGATCCGAAGCGCGCCCTCGCCAAGCTCCAGCTCTGCTTCAAGGCCGACCCGCGCGACGTCCAAACGCTCGAGATGCTCGCCGAGGCATTTAGGCAGCTCGGTCAGCTGCCGAAGACGATCAGTGTGCTCAAGGAGATCGCGCGTCTGCACGCGGAGCTCGGCAACCAAGAGCCGCGCCTGCGCACGCTCAAACGCATTCTCGATCTCGATCCGAACGATCAAGAGGTGCTGCAGGCCCTGTCGGCCGCAGGCCTCGGAGCTGCGCAGCGCACAGCAGGAGGAACGGCCGCACCAGCCAAGCCAGCGCCCGCTGCCTCCCCCCAAGCGCGCCCCCCACAAGCGACGCTTCGGGGCCCCGTGCCACCCGCGCCGGCGCCGCGTGCCGCCTCTTCTTTGCCGCCCGTACCCGAGCCGGAGGAAGTGGAGCTCGAGGTCGACTCGAGTAGCGAGTTCGAGGTCAACCTCGAGGAGTCCGGCGAGGCCGTACTTTCCGACGGCACCGACGACGACGATGTGCTGATCATCGACGATCACACGGGCCGCCACCCCGAACCGGAGCGTGCCAACCTGCAGCCGGAAGCCGTGCAGACTGCGCGCCACCCGGAGAGTCGCCAGGAGCGCATCAAGCGCCTGTTGGCCGATGCGGATGCCCACGAGGGCTACGGGCTACTCGACAAGGTCGAGACACTGCTCAGACAAGTGCTCGAAGACGACCCGTCCAACGTCACTGCCCACGAACGCCTCAAAGACCTGTACCTCGCGACCGATCGACGTGTCGATGCCGCCCGCGAGCTGCTCTGGCTTTCCGAGTCACTCACGAGCACCAACCGCGAACGGGCCGAGCAGCTCGCGCGCACGGCATACGATCTCGCGCCCCACGCCGCTGCCACGAAGGCTCGCCTTTCCGCCCTGGGCCTCGCGACCGACACGAAAGCAGCGCCCGCCGTGCGCGAGTCCGAAAGCCCGGGCAGCTACGGCACGAGCAAGGCGGAGCAGAGCACGACCCAAGCGTTGGAGCGCTTGGGCGGCCCACGTCAGGCGGTGGCGCCGATCGATCGCGTCGCGCGCACGACCCACGCCGACGCACGCCCCGCGGCCGCCATGCCGCGCCGCACCCTGGCCGACGACAAGCCTCAGGCGCGCGGCCCTGCCACCGAAGATCCGCTCGACATTCCGATGAGTCCGGACGAGTTCGATGCGCCGCCGCCGCGGCCCTCGCGCACGCTCGACATGGCCCAGCTGCGGAGCCTGCTCGAAGTCGAGGTGAGCTTTCGAGAGTTCGAGCTTGCTCCGCTCGCCACCGAGCCCGATCTCGGCCCAAACGTCGAGGCCGACGCCTTCGACGAGCCCGAAGCGGCCGAGGCGCCCGAAGCGCCCGAAGCACCCGAAGACATGTCGGCGCTCCTCGATGCGCCAATCTCGCCCGACGAGTTCGACGCAGCGCCACCCTCGCGCGAGATCTTGCATGCCCCCGAGGAAGGGCTTTCGGATCTGCTCGACCGTCCCCTTCCGCCGGACGACTTCGGGCTCAGCGACGAGCGCTTCGATCGCTCAGGTCTGATCGACGTCGACTCGACCGAGCTCGGGGATGCGGCCGAGATACGCGCTGCCGTGGCAGACCAAGCGAAGCGCCCCTCCGAGCGCGCCGTGCCCGCCGGCTACGATGACTCGCCGAGCATCGAGTTCGCGGACGTGGGCACGGGCGAGCTCGATCTGGACGAGCTCGAAGCCGCAGAAGCGGCGGCAGCACGGCCCGCCGCGGCGCGCGTCGACGCGCGTGACGAGTTCACGGAGCTTGGTACCGGTGAGCTCGTCTTCGATCAAGAGGCCTACGAGGCGGCGGCGCGAACCAAGCCTCCTCCCGCGGCAGCGCCTCCTGCGCCCGCTTCCAGCGCCGAGGACGGCCCGGATGCGACGGTGCCCGGCGGCCCGATTCCGGATCTTCTCGCACGCACGAAGGCGCCGAAGCCCGAGGCCCCTCAGGCCCCTGCTGACGACGAGCTCTTGTTCGTCATGCCGGAGTCCGTTCCTCCCACGCCGTCGGCCAGCGAGGACGACGAGCTCTTGTTCGTCGAGCCCGAGCCCGAGGCAGCAAAGCCCAGCAGCGCCCAGGACGACGAGCTGCTCCTTCTGGGACTCAGCTCGGCAGAGCCCATCACCGC
>CAYNOM010000743.1:0-3590 GCA_964398415.1 uncultured Polyangiales bacterium
GCGGTCAACAAGATCGACAAGGAGGGCGCGCGTCCCGACGCTGTGATGCGCGACCTTGCGAACGAAGGCCTGCAGTCGGAGGCATGGGGCGGCGACGTCCAGTTCCAGAACGTGTCGGCGCACACGGGCGAAGGCATCGACGACCTGCTCGACAAGATCCTGCTGCAGGCCGAGATGGCCGAGCTGTCGGCCAACCCCAAGGTCGCTGCCGAAGGCGTCGTGCTCGAGGCTTACCTCGACAAGGGGCGCGGTCCGGTCGCGAACGTCCTCGTGCGCAACGGTACGCTGCGCATCGGCGACGTCGTGATCGCCGGTCAGGCCTGGGGCAAGGTCAAGGCCATGAGCGACGACCGTGGTCGCCACCTGCGCGAAGCGGGCGCGGCGACGCCGGTCGAAATCCTCGGCCTTTCTGAGGTTCCGGGAGCCGGTGAGACGTTCCACGTCATCAGCGACTCGAAGAAGGCCCAGGAGATCGCCGACCAGCGCAAGCGTGCTGAGGGGCAAGCCATGCCGGCCCAGGCGCGCATGGGACTCGATCAGATCCACCAGATGATGCAGAGCGGCGAGGTTCACGAGCTGAAGCTGATCATCAAGGCGGACGTGCAGGGCTCGATCGAAGCCCTCGTGAAGGCGCTGACCGACCTCTCTACCGACAAGGTCAAGGTCACCGTGATCCACACCGGCGTGGGCGGCATCACGGAGAACGACGTGCTGCTCGCCACCGCTTCGAACTGCATCGTGGTCGGCTTCAACGTGCGCCCCGCCGGCAAGGCCGCTGAGGTGGCCAAGTCCGAGCGCGTCGACATCCGCCTCTACCGCGTCATCTACGAGGCGGTCGAGGAGGTCAAGAAGGCCATGGCTGGCATGCTCGCGCCGAACTTCGTCGAGAAGGCGCTGGGCAAGGCCGAGGTCCGGCAGACCTTCAGCATCCCGAAGATTGGCATGATCGCTGGCTGTTACGTGACAGACGGCAAGATCCTGCGCAGCGGCAAGGTGCGCGTGGTGCGCGACTCCGTGCAAGTCTGGGAGGGCAACATCCGAGCACTGCGTCGCTTCAAGGATGACGTGCGCGATGTGGCCACCGGCTACGAGTGCGGCATCTCGCTCGAGGGCTTCAGTGACCTCAAGGAGCGCGACGTGATCGAGTGCTTCGAGATGGAGCAAGTCGCGGCGCAGCTCTGATGATCGTCGGCGTCTGTCGCGTCGTGCTCGCTCTGCCTGGAAACGACTCCCTCAAGGGAAAGCGCGCTGTCGTCAAGAGTGTGCTTTCCCGCGCCAGAAACCGCTTTCAGGTGTCGGCGGCCGAGATCGAGGAGCAGGACGTTCACCGTCGGGCCTGCCTGGGCTTTGCGCTCGTGACGAACGACGCACGGCACGCGCGGTCGGTGCTCGACAAGCTGCTCGCGTTCGTGGCTGGGGCGAGTGAGGCCGAGCTCGTTGAGCACGCGATACGGGTCGAGCACTTCGACCTCGACGCGAGTAGTGCGGCGCTGGGTGCTGGCTTCGTTCCGCTCGGCGACACAGACGACGAGGTTTACGACGACTTCGTGGACGAAGAGGATCTCGAGGACGACGATGGCGGCGAAGAAGGGTGACGGGAAGCGCACCACGAAGGTGGCAGAGCAGTTGCGCGCAGAGCTCATGTCTCTGCTCCTCACGGGCGCGGTGCACGATCCGCGCGTGGCCCAAGCCACCGTGTCCGCGGTGTCACTCACGGACGACTTGCGCATCGCCAAGGTCTACGTGCGCTTGCTCGATCCCGAGTGCACCGCCCAGGCCCAGAAGGGGCTGCTCGCGGGGCTCGAGCACGCCAGGGGCTTTTTGCGGCGCGAGGTCGCCCAGCGGCTGCAGCTTCGCTACGCGCCCGAGCTGCGCTTCTACTGGGACGAGAGCGTCGACCGTGGCCTCGCGATCGAGGCACTGCTGACCGAGATACGTGAGCGTGACCCAGGCAGCCAAGACGACTGAGGTGCACGGGCTGTTGCTCGTCGACAAGGCTCCCGGGCTCACCTCCCACGACGTCGTGGGCATGTTGCGCCGCGTGCTCGGCACGCGCGCCATCGGGCACGCGGGCACCCTCGATCCGATGGCGACGGGCCTACTCGTGGTGCTCGTGGGCGAGGCGACCAAGCTGTCCTCGTACCTCACGGCGACCGACAAGACCTACGAGGCAACCCTCGTGCTCGGCGTCGAAACGGACTCGCTCGACGCCGACGGCAGCGTGGTGCGCGAGTGTGCCGTGCCGCCCCTGTCGGCGTCGGAAGTGAGCGCTGCCTGTGCGCGTTTCGTGGGTGAGATCGATCAGCAAGTGCCGGCCGTCAGTGCCGTCAAAGTGGCGGGGCAGACGCTGCACAAGCTGGCGCGCAAGGGGCGCGAGGTCGAGGCACCGGTGCGACGGGTCAAAACCCACGAGCTCGAGCTGCTCGCCGTGAGGCCCACCGAGATCGATTTTCGCGTGCGCTGCAGCAAGGGCTACTACGTGCGCGCATTGGGGCGCGATCTGTCGGCTGCGCTCGGCACGGTGGGGCACCTCAGCGCGCTCAGGCGCCTGCGCAGCGGTTCCTTCGACGTGCGTGATGCCTTGCCCTTCGAGCTCGTGGTGGCTGCGCGTCGCGATGAGTCGCAGCGCCCCGCGGTACGTCGCGCCCTGATGCCGCTGGCCCAGGCCTGCGCGCTCTTGCCGTGCGTCAGCGTCTCCGAGGCCGGAGCCGCGCATCTCAGGCACGGCCGCAGTGTCGGACCCGAGGAGCAGCGTACGCGGAGCTCGGAGCAGCTCGAGGGCGGTGTGTGCGTCGCGATGAGTGAGCTCGGCCGTCCGCTCGCGCTCGTGCGCGAGGTCGGGGGCGTCTTGAGCGTCGTGCGCGGATTTCGCGACGTCGACTAGTGCGATGGCGCCCGCTCCTCGTCGGGTTGTGCGGGGGTCAGCTCGGCGTCGCGCGACAGCAGAATCACGTGGTCGACCTCGAGCTGCGCCTCGGCGACGGCATACGAAAAGCTCACGCGCAGGGGTTCGCGCAGGTGCTTCGGCTCGAGCTCGAGGCGCTGCTCGCTGAAGCTGCCATCGAAGCGCAAGACGCCGAGAAGTCGGCCCCGCGCGTGAAGTGCGAGCTCTACGGGCTCGGGCGTGTCGATGCGGCGGGCGCGCACGACGAGCTGTGCACCGCTCGCCCAGCTCACGCGACCTTTGGGCAAGGGCAGGTCGAGCTCCTGGCGCGGGCCCGAAGTCTTGCAAGTGGTGCGCTGCAGATACTCCCAGTCGTGAAGGAGCGGACCAGCCTGGCAGGAGCTGAAACCCTCCGCGTGCGGCAGGCCCTCCACCATGTCGACGCCGCCCAGGTATCCCGCATCGAGTGCGCCGAGGCGGATCAGCGACTCGAAGGTGTGCTTGAGATCGCGCTCCTCGCGCGCCATCGTGAGTATGGGTTCGGCTGCGCGCGGATCGCCCATCAAACCGAGACCCCGCACGACCTCGTCGCGGATGTTCGTGTGTCGCTCCCAGGTGAGCATCTCGAAGAGCGCGTCGTAGGAGCGCGGATCGCCGATCATGCCGAGCGCCACCGGCACCAGGTAGCGCAGGGAGAACTCGGGGA
>CAYNOM010000744.1:0-3584 GCA_964398415.1 uncultured Polyangiales bacterium
CCACGTCGGGCACGGGGATGGCCGCCTGTGCGCATTCGACGAGAAGCTTACCGCTGAGCGGAGTCAGCTCACTCGGCTTGAACACCACCGCATTGCCGGCAGCGAGCGCGTAGGCGATGGAGCCCATCGGCGTGAAGATCGGGTAGTTCCAGGGCCCGATGACGCCGATGACACCGTAAGGGTGGTAGCTGATCCGCGACTTGAACTGGGCGAGCACGCCCGAGCTGACGTTCTTCGGTTGGAGCAGAGCTTCGGCGCGATTGGCCGCATGGGTGAGGTGGTTGACCACCAGGAGCAGCTCGGAGGCGGCCTCGGCGCGAGGCTTGCCGTTCTCGTGATGCACGGTGTCGATGATGTCGTCCATGCGTCGCACGATCTCGCGGCGATAATCGAGCAGGTGGGCCCGACGCTCGGCGTGACTGAGCGCCCCCCAAACCTCGGAGGCGCGCCGCGCCCGCGAAACAACCGCCGCCACGGCCTCTGGGCCATCGACCGGCAGGGTGGCGAGCAGCTCCCCGGTGGCGGGGCTTCGCACCTCCAGCTGGCTGGGCCTCGAATCTCGGTTGGTTGCTCCTGTGATCGCCATCGCTCCCTCGGGGCCGCGCGAAAAGACGAGCGGCGCCAGCGGCATCGTGCCGGACGCAGACAATCGCGGCAACCTAGACGCTGATCACCGAGGCTCGCACGAGTGAGCGCGGCCCCGGCCGCTTGCGTGGCGGGGTTCCGTGTTTACCCGTGCAGGTGGACGCTGCCATGGACACCTCGATCCCACTCGAAACCAAATGGCTGATCTCGCATCTCGCAGAGGCCGCTATCGCGCTGGGCGTCACGGTCGAGCGTAGCGATTCCGTGGCCGCCTCCGAGCCGACGAAGATCCCCCGCAGCACGATGACCAGCGTGAAGCTGAAGGCGCCTTCCGAGATCGAAGCCCGCTTCAGTCACGAGGGCTTTCTCGAGCGCGCGAAGAAACTGTTCGTGAAGGAGTGCGAGGTGGGCGTGGCCTCCTTCGACGACCAGATCTACGTGCTGACGAGCACCCCCGAGCAGACCGGGCGCTTGCTCGCCGCGCCGCGTGTCCAGGCCGCGCTGCTCTCACTCGTCGACGTCACGAGCGAGGTCGAGATCGCAGAGGACAGAATCACCCTGTACGACGAGGGCGTACCCCACGACTACGCGAGTGCAACCGCCGAGCTGCTCGTGATCGCCGCACACCTGAAGTCCTAGCGGCGAGAGATTTGCGCAGAAAGAGGCGCCTTCGCAGCGGCTGCGCCCCAACCGCTCGCGGGCGCTCGCCCGCAGTAGGCCGCCTCACGCCCCCCTGGGCACGCAGCTTGCGTCCACAAGCTGGAGCTGCAAGTCGCAAGGGGGCGTAGATGGCCACGACGGGGACGAAGAAAGTGGTCGCATTGCTTGGAAGCCGGCGTAAGGGCAACACCCTGCGCCTCCTCACCGACCTTCGCACACAGCTGTCTGCCCTCGACGTGGAGGTGTCCATCCACAACCTCTACGACTACAAGCTCAACGAGTGCACGGGCTGCCAGCGCTGCATCTTCGGCAAGAGCTGCGGCCTGAGGGACGAGCGTGACGTACTGATGGACGAGATGCGCGCCGCCGACGGCATCGTGCTCGCGGCCCCCATCTACATGGATCACGTGCCGGGGCGCATGAAGAGCTTCATCGATCGCACCTGCAAGTGGTTTCACCGCCCCGAGCTCGTCGGTCGCCCGTTGATGACGCTGGCGACGACAGCCGGCTCGGGGCTTTCGCCGACCCTCGATTACATGGAAAAAGTGGGCATTCGCTGGGGCGCGTTTCCCACCTCGCGCGTAGGCCGCACGGCTCTCAACGTGCAAGAGCCGCTGAGCCAGAAGGACTACCGCTCCTTCGTAGAGCATCTTTGGAAGCCCAAGCACGAATATGTGCCGTCGTTGCGCCAGCTCATGAGCTTTCGCGTGCAGCACATCCTCGCCGAGGTGCTGTTTCCCGTGGACGAGCAGTTCTGGCGCGAGCATGGGTTTCTGGGCCAGCCCTACTACTTTCCGTGCCGCATCAATCCGCTCAAGCGTGCGGTCAGCGCGAGCTTTCATCGTTACCTGCGCCGCAAGATGCATGCAGCCCGTGCACGGCGCGGGAGCACGGCATTCGTGGATGCCCCCGACAGCAGCATCGTGACCTTGAGCGCGCGCAGTCACAACGACAACGCGCGAGATCCTGCAAGAGCGTCACGCGAGGCGCGCTGACAGCCCAAAGAGGCCCGCGTCAGAGGCGCGCGGCGCGTTGCCTGAGCACGTGATCGATCAACGTCAGCGCCGCCATGGCCTCGACCATGGGCACCGCGCGCGGCAACACGCATGGGTCGTGGCGACCCTTGGCCTCGAAGGTGACGGGCTCGCCATCGCGAGTGACGGTTTGCTGGGGCTGAAAGATCGTCGCCACCGGCTTGAAGGCCACGGCGAAGCGAATGTCTTCGCCATTCGAGATGCCGCCCTGAATGCCGCCGCTGCGATTGGACGTGGTGCGCACGCGTCCCGCTTCGAACGTGAAGGGATCGTTGTGGGCCGAGCCGCGCATGCGGGTGGCCGCAAAGCCCTCACCAATCTCGAAGCCTCGCGTGGCAGGCAAGCTCAACATGGCCTTTCCGAGATCGGCGGTGAGCTTGTCGAACACGGGCTCTCCGAGGCCCGCCGGCACGTTGCGCAGCACGCCACGGATGATGCCGCCCACGCTGTCTCGCGCCCTGCGCGCCTCCTCGATGACGCTCTCCATGCGGGCTGCGGCCACGACATCGGGGCAGCGCACGTCGTTCTGATCGACGAGCTGGCGCGTCAGCGTGGCTTCGTCGGGCAACTCCGCCTCGACATCGGCCACGCTACTCACCCAGGCGACGATCGACGTGCCGCACAGCACCGAGAGCAGCTGCTCGGCCAGGGCCCCACCGGCGACGCGACCTATCGTCTCACGCGCGGAGGCGCGACCGCCGCCCGCCACCGCGCGCAAGCCGAACTTGGCCTCGTAGGTGTAGTCGGCGTGGGAGGGCCGATAGAGGCTGGCCAGATTGCCGTAGTCTTTGCTCTTCTGGTTTTCGTTGCGCACCAGCATGGCGATGGAGGTGCCGAGCGTCTTGCCCGTGTCGGGATCGACGCCACTCAAGACCTCGACCCGGTCTTTTTCGTCGCGCGGTGAGGTGAGACGGCTCTGGCCGGGCCTCCGACGATCGAGCTGGAGCTGGATCGCCGGGAGGTCGAAGGTGTGCCCCGAGGGGCAGCCATCCACGACCACGCCCACCCCGCCGCCGTGGGATTCGCCGAAGGTGGTGACGCTGAATTGCCGCCCAAACCGCGATGACATCGAGTTTTTCTAGCTCGGTTCGAGCCGGGGCACCACCGCTCGGCAGCGCTTGGCCCAGAGTCTCGCGCTCCCTCACCAGAGCTAGGGTATAGTCGGCCCCAAGTGGACCCCGAACCCGATGTGTCGCGTGCGCGACCCGTGAACCGCAGAACGCCGCGCGGAAGGCAGGCGCGCGGGCATGCGTGAGGGTCAGCCGAGCGCCACCGCCATGTTGGTCGCGTTTGCACGGGGCGTGG
>CAYNOM010000745.1:0-3581 GCA_964398415.1 uncultured Polyangiales bacterium
TCGGAGCACCAGATGTCCGTGATTGCTCGCCCGACCCCGAGGTCGGCTCCACATGGGGCTGCTGCTCTGAGCAGCGCAGCGTTGATCATCGCCGCAAGCCTCGGCCCGATCGCTAGCGGGAAGGCCGCAGGCATCGAGGACACGGTGGGCGGCGCGGTCGCGCTGGGTCGCGCGGCCAACTACGTGCGCGTCAACGATTTCATGGCGACGTGGCAGAACCCCGCCAACTTGTCGGTCATTCCGGGCATGGACTTGGGGGCAGAGCTGCGCCTGCCAATCCTGACGGCTTGTTTCGACCGGGCGCGCGATCCCGCGCAGGAGTACAAAGAGCCTGACGCGAGCACGGGCTTTCAGGGCGAAGAGACGTTCGGCATCGTCTGCAACGACGCGTTTCCGACGCCTGCTGGCAACCTGGGCTGGGCGCAGTCGTTCGAGACGGGCTGGGGTTACGGGATCGGCTTCTTCACGCCTGCGGGTGTGGGCTCCTCCAACTGGGGCGACGACACCATCGTCACCTGGCCTCCCTACTTCGAGAACGAGGCTTACCCGATCACGAGAACGGGGAGTCAAGCCCCGACGCGCCAGATGCTCGTCGAGCGGCGCGCGTTGGCGGGCTTTCTGATGGTCGGCCTCGGTGCACAGCCCATCACACAGCTTCGCCTCGGCCTCAGCGGTGGCGTGGGCTTCGCGCACATTCGCAACAAGAGCGTCGCCTCGGTGGTCGGAGGAACCTTCCGCGATCAAGAGATCCTGAACGAGACCACCGTCAGCGACTGGGCCATTCCGCGGCTCGTGAGCAGTGTGGTGCTCTCTCCGCTCGACTCATTCGACATCATGGGCATGGTCACCTACTCGGGAGACATCGAGGCCGAAGGCCACATGGATCTGACGGCGAACGGCATCCAGGGTGCACCGCTCATGCGCTGCACCGATGTCGATCCAGGGCCTCACTGTCGCATCGACGGTGTGAAGCTGAACGCGCCGTTCCACTCGCTCGAGGTCACCTTGGGGCTTCGCTACGCGAAGCGGCGCGTGACGCGTGCGCGCGTGCTCGATCCGCTGCGCGACGAAGTCTGGGACGTGGAGCTCGATGGCTTCTGGGCCCAGACCAGTAAGGTCGACGAGTTCACGTTGTTCATTCACGACGCCGTTCCAGGCACGCCCGAAGCGCCTCGCGTAGATTTCACGTCCGATCCGAGCGGCAGCTCGTCGACGCCACGGCCGAGTGTCACACTGCCCAAGCACTGGGCAGATACGGTGGGGCTCCGACTCGGTGGCGACTACAACGTCTTGCCAGGTCGGCTCGCGTTGCGCGCGGGCGTCTCGTACATGAGCCGCGCCGTACCGCGTCAGTTCATGAATATCGACTACTGGCCTGTGCAAAAGATCGGTCTGCACGCGGGCGCCACGATCGCGTTCGAGCGCTTTAGGCTAGCCGTCGCGTACTCGCACCTCTTCTACGAGACCATCGAGGTCCCGGTAGGTTACGGCCAGGTGCCCGAAGTCACCTCCCTCGAGCCACAGAAGGCACAGTCCGTCAACGAAGGGCGCTACACCGCTGGTGTCGACATCATCTCGATCCAGACCAATCTGACGTTCTGAGGCTTTTCCGGAGCTCAACGCTCAGAGCGGACTGGGAATCCCGGCACACGGGAACACGGAGGGAGTGCAGCCGTTGTCGATGCGGCACTTGTCACAGCTTGCGCTGTCGCCGGGCAGGCACTCCACCAGGCAGTTCTCGCGGGCGCACTTCGCAGACGTCACGAAGCACTCGAGACAGGGGTCTTTGACCTCCGCGAGCGCCGGATCGTCCTTGGCGCAGGTCCGAGTGTAGGTCGCCTTCTCTTCGTCCGAGGCGAGCACCATCTGCCCTGCCGTGCGCGCGCAGCGGCTCACGACGGAGCTGAGCGTCGCCGAGCACAGAAGCCCCAGCTGCGCTTCTCCGCTGCAGGCGGCCTGCGGCTTGGTTTCGGCTCGAATCGCCTCTTTGGTGGTGCCGCAGTAATACCCGCCGCACATCTCACCCTGGGGCTTCGAATTGCCCGCGCACTTCGCATCGATAGCCGTCCCTGCTACGACGCTCTCGATAGGGCCGCTTCCGCCGTCGTCGCTACCGGCGGCGCCAGCGCCAGCGCTCCCTCCGCTCGCGTTCCCCTCGCTGCCGTCACCATCCGCGCCGGTCCCTGGCTGGCTTCCGTTCCCGTTGCCCGTCCCATTGACAGCGTTGCCGTCGTCAACGCTGCTCACGCTGTCGCTCGTGTCGGTTGGCTTGTCGTTGTCGACGGGAGCGTCGTCGACGCAGGCGCCCGCGAGCGAAACAAGGAAAGAGAGCGTCAGAGCCGTGTGCTTATATGCTGCGCGCATGGTTCATCCTCGTGAATGTGCTGCCAATCAAAGCGCGACGTCCCGCCCTGGGAGAAGGG
The DNA here is from genome assembly GCA_964398415.1 of uncultured Polyangiales bacterium. Lineage (GTDB taxonomy): Bacteria > Myxococcota_A > Polyangia > Polyangiales > DASUME01 > DASUME01. The sequence continues at coordinate 2,424 of CAYNOM010000745.1, forward strand.
CGTAGACAGGTGACGTCTGCGTGCGTTATTGCACAAGCACGGTCGGCCGGTGAAGCCCTGGATGTTGGCATCATCAACAATTCGTCGGCTTGGTGCTAACGATCACCGGTGAAGAGCGCCTGGCAGGCAGATTTCAGCGCACGCGCGGCCGCGTACTGGACCGAAGAACGCACACGCAAGACCTTCGGAAGCAAGCAGCTGCCGCTCATGCCGGCCACTTCGGGTCCGCTGCTGCGCACGCTCGGGCTCGTGCATGCGGACGCCTCCATGCCGCCCGATGCGCACCGCAAGTTCATGCAGATCAACCACATGCTGGTGTTGCTCGAGGACCCCATGCGCGACCTGATGGCCATGGCGAAGACCGTCCACTTGCTCGACGCGGGATGCGGTAGCTCTTACCTCACCTACTTGCTCGCATGGTCGTTCGTGCACCGCTTTCACCACCCGGCGCAGATCCTCGGCGTCGACCGCAACCCCAGCGTGATCGCGAAATGTCGTGCGCGCATGGAGCGAGTCGACCTCGACGCGGTGCTTCGCTTCGAGGTAGCCGCCATCGGAGAGATCGATCTCGATGAGCTATGGTCACGGACATTCGGTCCGAGACAGGACGAGCGCCTGCACGGGCTGCTCGCCCTGCACGCCTGTGACACGGCGACGGACGAGGCGATCGCGCTCGGGATTCGTGCGCGTGCCGAGCTCGTGGCCGTGGCTCCCTGTTGTCAGGCCGAGCTCGCGCGCAAGTGGTCCGAGCTACCGAGCCGCGGTCTCTCTGGCGCCTTCTCGCCCATCTGGACCTCACCACACCTGCGGCGCCACGCGGGCGCCACGTTGACCGACACCATGCGAACGCTGCTGATGCGCGGCGCAGGCTACGATGTCACGCCGATGGAGTTCGTCCCGTCGGAGCACACGCCGAAGAACACGCTGCTCCGGGCGCGCCGGCGCGCGACGCCGAATGCGCCAGCGCTCGAACAGTACGTAGCGCTCAAGGCGAGCACGGGAGGCGTGGGCATCACGCTCGAGGGGCTCTTGCCGAGCGAAGCGCGCGCGTTGCTGCGCGAGCTGGCTCGCGATGACGTAAGCGTGCCCACGCCTTGAGGCGTCGCGCGTAGGTGCCGTCTTGAGCATGGCCATCAGCCGCCCCTCGACCTGCCCCCA
>CAYNOM010000746.1:0-3573 GCA_964398415.1 uncultured Polyangiales bacterium
ACCTGCATCACGCGGCGAATCTCCTCGTCACGCCCCACCACGGGGTCGATCTTGCCCTCACGCGCGGCCTTCGTGATGTCGCGCGTGTATTTCTCGAGCGACTGGTACTTGCCCTCGGGATCTTGATCGGTGATGCGCTGCGAACCGCGCACCTGCTTGATCGCTTCGAGCAGCTTCTGCTCGCTGAAACCGAGCTGCTTGAGCGCCCGCGACAGCTCGTCGTCCACCTTCGAGAGCGCGATCAACACGTGCTCGGCCGACGTGTACTCGTCCTTGAGCTTCTCGGTCTGCGTCCACGCCTCAGTCAGAAGGCGCGATAGGCGCCGCGACAATGAGGGCTCGGCCCCGCCCTTCACTTTGGGCAGCTTCTGCAGCGCGCTCTCGACGTGGGCCAAGACCGCTTTGGGGTCGACGCCCGCCTTCTGCAGGATCGGAGCAGCCACGCCCTGCTCGAGCCCCAACAGGCCCTTGAGCAAGTGTTCCGGCGACAGCTCGGGATGCCCCGCCTGCATCGCCTGCGTTTGCGCGGCCATCAGCGCTTCGCGCGTGCTGTTCGTGAGTCGATCGAGACGCATGCGTACTTCTCCCCCGTTTTGGGTCGCCATCGCTGGAAAACCCGGGCAACGGGTAAACTAAGCACGCCCTGGGACGCGTCAACGCTAGGCCCGGATTCGCGAGCAACTGCCAGCGCATGTCGCGCCCCGCTCGGTTTCGCCGTAACATGGCCGGCTGTGATTCAGAGCACCGGTGCTGAGCTGAGCGACCGCGCCCCGCAGGCCCCGTGGTCGTTCACGTGGCTCGCGGGGATCGTCCCTGCCGCGTACTACGTGGCCACGGCCAGCGCCCATAGCCACTGGCTCGACGCGTCCGAATTCGTGGCCGCTGCACGCCTGCTCGGCGTGACCCATCCGCCGGGCCATCCGCTCGACGCCATCGTGAGCGCCCTGTTCGCGCTCTTGCCGGTCGGCCCCTTGTCGTTCCGCGTCGCCGTCGGAAGCGGTGTGCTCGCAGGCATCGCCATCGCCTTCGTATTTCGCGCCATCTTCCACACGCTCGTGGGCATCGGAGCGCGCGACGAACGCACGAGCACGGCCCTTGCCCTCGGCGCAGCCTGGATCGTGGCAGGCGGCACGGGCTTCTGGCTGCAGGCGGTGCGGCCCGAGGTGTACGCCCTGCAGGCGGCCCTGTCGGCGATCGTGCTCGACGCCATCGTGCGCTTCGAGATGAGCCAGCCGAGCGACGATTTACGGCCGCTCTACGTCGCGTCGTTCGTCGAGGGCTTGGCCCTCGCCAATCATCACTTTCTGGCGCTGCTGCTGTTGCCCGTGGCGGCGCCGACCCTGGGTCGCATCTTTGCGCGACGGGGCTTCATCAGCCTGTTCGGCATGCTCGCCGCCCCGCTGATGGGGCTTGCCACCTACGTCTATCTGCCGATCCGCGCAGGGCAAGAGCCGCCGCTCAACCTGGGCGACCCGAGCACGATCCCGCGCCTTCTGTGGGTGGTGAGCGCCCAGGCTTTTCACAAGAACACAGGCAGCGGGGTGCCTCTGCCCGCGGACGAGCGCGTGCTCGACGTGGTCGCAGGACTCGTCGATAGCTTGGGCTTCGTCGTGCTCTTCATGGCGCTCGCAGGCCTGTACACGACGTTGCGCATGCCGCGCGCGCGACGCTTTGGGCTTCTGTGGGCGATCGCCGCAGGCGTGACGATCTCTGCCCGCGCTTTTCTCGGCTTCACGCGCAACAATCCGGACGCCCTCGGCTATCTAGCGGTGGGATACTTCGCCCTGGTGACGCTCGCGGCGTGCTTCGTGTCGCAGATGCTGGGCGTGTTCGGCGCTGAAGCTCGCACCGTGCGGCTGCTCAGGGCCACCACCTACGGCCTGTGCGCGCTCACCTTGGTGCGGCTCACGTCGAATGCCGAGGCCGAGAGCTTACGCACGTTTGAGGCCACCGACGCCATGGACGACCTCACGCGTCGCAAGCTCCCGACGCGCGCCATCGTGCTCGCCCACAACCCGACCACGATCTTTCAGCACTTCGGCGCCGAAGCCGAGGAGCACCTGCGTCCCGACGTGACGCTCGTGCCCATTCCGTTTCTCACCTACCCCGGCATGGTCGATGCGCTGATCGCGGAGGCGCCCGAGCTGAAGCCTCTCTTGCGCGGCTACCTGCTCGACGGCCAGCTCTCGCGCTCGCTGTTGCAGTCGCTCGCCGCTTCGCGACCCGTGCTCGTCGAGCTCGACCTGCGCGTTCGGCCCGAGCTCTTCGACACGCTCGTCCCCGAGGGCGCGCTCTACCGCGTGCTGCCCGACGGCATGACCGCCGGCGACGAGCACGTGGGCATGCTTCGTCAACGAAAGGCCTACGAAGTTCTGTACGCGCGCCTCGGTCGCGCCGTAGATGCCCCACAAACGCGCGAGCAGCTGCTCTACCGCCACTACCTCGACGCCCTGTACTACGCGCACATCGGCGACCGAACCGCCGCGCGCGCTTCCGTCGCCTTGGGCCTCGCACGGCAGCCCTTGTCGAAGGAGCTCAGCGCGCTCGCCAAGGAGCTGTCCGACGCGCACAGCGAGGGGCCGCTCGACATCATGCCGTTCTTGCCCGCAATCTGAGTCGGTCTGCTACAACTTGCGCCATGCCAGGGCGTCATTCCAACGTGTTGTGCGGCGTATTCGTCGGGGGTGCTTCGACACGCATGGGGAGAAAGCCCAAGGGCCTTCTGCCGGCGCGCGACACCGGCGAGCCACTCGTGGTGCGGCTCGTGCGCATCGCCACCGAGCTCGGGTTCGAGCCCGCGTTCGTGGGCAGCGCCGAGGCCTACGCCGGCGCCGTGCCCAACCTGCGCGTCATCGCAGACGAGCCCCCGGGCATCGGCCCGCTGGGAGGCCTCGGCGGCTTGCTCAAGGCGGCGGGCGCGCGACCCGTGATCGCCGTGGCCTGCGACATGCCCCACGTCAGCGCCAGCTTGCTCGACCGCCTCGCGAGCGCGCCCGCGAAGGCCATGGTGGTGGCGCCGAGGTCCATCAACGGCAAGTGGGAGCCCCTGTGCGCGCGCTACGACGCCTTCGCCGTGGGGCCGCTCCTCACCGCCGCCTTGGCGCGCGGCGTCCGCTCGTTTCAAGAGCTGTTCGAGTCGCTCGACTTGGCCGAGCTTCCGCTTTCTGCGCGTGAACAGATGCTGCTCGAAGACTGGGATACGCCCGAGGACGTCTCGCGTTAGCGAGTCGATGGCCGGGCCCGCGCCACCGTGGAGTGAGCGATGACCTACTTCATGATCAGCAACCGCAAGCTGCACAAGGGCGTACCTGGCAAAGAGCGCGGCAAGCTCGCCTACTACGTCGCCCCCGCTGGCGAAAAGCTCGACGTATTCCCCCATTGGCAGGGCGTGACCAAACACGCGTTCCACGCGCGTCTGCTCAAGGCCGCCGAAGCCTTCCCTAAGGTGCCCGAAGAACGCCACGACGAGCAACACCACGTCTCTCTGCTCGTGCACGGCTACAGCAACGACTGGGACGACACGGCGCGGCGCTATCAAAAGGTGTGCTCTCAGCTCTTTTCAGGCTCGGGCTC
>CAYNOM010000747.1:0-3568 GCA_964398415.1 uncultured Polyangiales bacterium
CAGCCTCTCAGCCAGCTCGAGGGCTCACGCTGGCTGATCGTCGCCGACGAGGTGGTGACCGGCGACTTCCTCGCGACGCGCTTGCGTGCCCTGGGTGCGGTGGCACGGCTCGTCGACCCCTCCGGCAGCGAGCTGACGCGCCTCGGTGCCTTCGACGCGCAGATCCTGCTTTCGAGACCCTCCGTCGACCTGAGGTTCTTGCACGAACGGCTCACGCTGCACCCCGGCCTGCGCTGGGCCACGCCGCTCGTGCTCGGTTGTCCCGAAGCTTGGACGACCAACGACAGTGCTCTCCTCGCGCTCGCCGAGAGGGCCGAAGGTCTACTCAGCCTCGACCGCGAGCTGCTCCAGGTTGCAAAGCGGCCGCCCCAGGTCTTTCGCGCACCCGTCGAGCGCCTGGGGCCCGTGCGCGTGTTGCGGGCCCTGTGCGCGGCGCAAGAAGTTTTTCGCGTGCGCTTCTTCTCGGACGATCACGAGGGCTGCGTGCAGATCGCAGGAGAGCTCTTGCTCGGCGCCTCCCTCGAGCAACGTGGCGAGCCTCCGCTCGTCGGCACCGAGGCCCTGGCGTGCATCCTCGAATTGACGAAGGGCCGCGCCGAGGTCGAGCACCGTCCCGCGCTGCCCGACGCTCCCTTGTCCCTCTCCTTGGACATGGCCCTCGAGCGAGCCTACGCCGAGTTGCGCGAGCGGCGCGCGAGCGCCGACGCCGACTCACCCACCCTGCGCCTGCGCTCGCCGTTCGCCCAGCTGCATCGCGAGGAGGGCGACCGCGACTCCGATCCGCAGCCCAACCCCGCAGAGCCGGTGCACCACACGAAGACTGCGTCGGGCATCGTGCGACGCGAAGATCTGCGCAAGCGAGCGTCGCAGCAGACAGGGCGCGTGCGCGACACGGCGATCACCGAGCCCATCGTCGTCGAGCGGCCGCGATCGCGTTCGGGCAAGCTCTTCGCGCTGCTCGCCGGCCTGGCCGTGCTCGGCTCGAGCGTGTACCTGGTGCGCAACGTGCGCCGCGCGCTCGCCCCTGCGTCTGCTCAGCACAAGAGCGCCACCAGCACCAGCGCACACGAAGGGAGCCTGCGAGAGCGCTCCGCCACCAAGCGCACGGAGGCGCGCGACGCGACGCTCGAGGTAAAGCAAGGCCCCGCAGGCGAGACGCCCACGCACAGCGCTGCCATCGAACGCCCCGAAGCACCGCGCGCCGCAGCGCCTCCCGTCGCTCCGAGCTCCCGCACCGCGTCCGAACGCCCCGCAGCGCCGGCAGCACGGAAGACGCCCGACTCTCACGACCTGGCACGCGCCTCCGAGCGCGCCCTCGCCGTCGGCGACCCAACCCGCGCGGTCGAGCTGGCCCGCGAGGCCCTGAAGCTGCGTCCGAGACGCTTGCGCTACATGCTGTTGCTGGGCGAGGCGTTGTCCGCCGCTGGACAGCGCGATGCCGCCGTCGCCCACTACCGCATGGCCCTCGAGCAGAAGCCCGACTCGCCTGCGATTCTGTCGCGACTGCGCTCGCTCGAAGCCCCCTGAGGAAGCCCTTGAAGACCCCGCGCCTTGCCCCCATCCCCCGCGATCCGAACGACGATTACAGCCCCCCTGCCCTGTCGCGACGCAGGCAGCTCTGCGAAGAGGCCGCAGGCCAAGCGCTCGTGCATCTCGCCGGCGAGCCGGTGCCGAGCCACCTCGGCAAGGGCAACATCGAGAACATGATCGGCTACGTGCAGGTGCCGGTGGGCATCGCTGGCCCCCTCGTGGCGCACACCGCCGCCGGGACACGCGAGGTCTACGTGCCCATGGCCACGACCGAGGGCGCGATGGTGGCCTCCTATTCACGCGGCATGCGCCTCATCGCGCTCGCGGGTGGAACCTACACGCGCGTCGTGTCGGAGGGTTTGAGCCAACACCCGGTGCTCGTGTACGAAAACGCCGAGCAGGCGCTGTCGGCCTGCCGCGCGGCAAGCGAGATGACGCCGCGCTTCGCGGAGCTCACCTCCACGATCACACGCCACGGCAGGCTCTTACGCGTGGAGCCCCAGGTGATCGGACGCCGGCTCTTGCTACGGCTCGTGTTTGGGACACAGGATGCCGTGGGCATCAACATGGCCGCGCGCGCGGCCGATCTGTGCTCCGCCGAGCTGGCGCAGAAGACCCGCGCCCTCGAGCGTCACGTGCACGGCCAGGATGTCGAGAAGCGCGCCAACACGCGCGCGCTCGTCGAGGGCCGCGGGCGAAGCGCCATCGCCGACATCACCATCCCGCGTACGCTCATCGAAGAGCGCCTGCGCACGACGCCAGAGGCGCTCGCCGCCATCATGCGCACCTATGCGACGGGCTACGCGCAGCTGGGCACGCACAACTGGCTCGTGCAGTCGGCCAACGGCATCAGTGCGGTCATGCTCGCCTGCGGTCAGGACGTCGCCTACGTCACCGAGAGCGCCTGCGGCATGCTCGATCTGGAGGTCACCGCGACGGGCGATCTCTACGCCGCAGTCACCCTGCCCTCACTGCTCGTCGGCACGGTGGGTGGCGGCAGCGGCAAGGGCACCGCGCGCGAGTGCCTCGCGATCATGGGTTGCGAAGGCGAGGGCCACGCCAACACCTTCGCCGAGCTGCTCGCGGCCACGGTGCTCGCGGGCGATCTCTCGCTGATGGGCGCCTTCTGCGCGGGGGACTTCGTCGACGCCCACGAGCGACTCGGTCGAAATCGGCCTGAGTGATCCCTCTAGAAGCGGTATCGCACGTGCAGCGTGGCGGCCGCTGCGGGGGCCGTGTCGTATGCGGTGGCTTCACGAATGCCGGTCCCTTGGATCAGCACCACGACCGAGGAACCGGAGCGAAAGCCGGGTCTGCAAACGACCGCCTGCAGCGGTGCCGACAGGTTTGGCGATCGATAGCGACCGCCACTCGTCCACGCCTCCACGCTAGACCATGCCACAGCAGGACTCACCCGCAGGCGGGTCGTCACGTCGTACGGTGCTGCGCTGAACGCGCGCGCGTCGTCGGAAGCTTCGAACGTGAGCTCTAGATCGGTGGGTTCGTTGTTCGAAGCGTCGGCCGCAAACTCTACGTAGGCTTCCTCGACGAACGCCCCCGCGGGCAGTGTCAAGGATCGGAAGCGCAGACCAACGACCTGCTCAGGACGACCGAAGTCGGTGTCGTCGGTCATCTCGAGATCGCTGCTGTCGAGGTAGACGTCACCCGGGACGCCGAGCACGGCCTCCTCCACGTCGTCGTCTCCATGGGCGATGGTCACCGCGATGGTGGAGACCGGGTGCGAGACATCGCTCGGCTGGCTGCATTGGCCTGTTCCCGGCGGCTCTCCTGCGTCCGTACCGGGCTGTGGGGTGCTCGCGTCGACCGCGCCGAGGTCTGTCGCCGCATCCCCTCGGCGCGTGCCTGCGTCATCCGGCGCGGCGCAGCTGGGCGTCGAGCTCAGAACGAGCCTGATGGCATCGGTTCGAGGAAGCTCCACAACGGTGCATCCCGCAGCGCTGACGGCACCGCTTTCGTCGCGAGCGACGCCCTCAATGCCGTACATCCCGGCCGGAAGTGACGCCAGCTGGCCGTCGCC
>CAYNOM010000748.1:0-3567 GCA_964398415.1 uncultured Polyangiales bacterium
GCAGCCCGCCATTCGGATCCTCCTCGAACGCCAGCCACGCGTCAGCAACGGCGATCCCCAGCCCGCTAGTCTGCACGAGCCGCCTATTGAGCGGAACCTCGCTCACCTCGGCGAGCCAACGAGCTACCTCTCCCTGGTTCGTCGCGACCCCCTGCAAGGCCAGCGCCCCAAAGGTCGCGCCATTGGATTTGCCCGACCCACCGGCGATCGCCAAAGGCAGGAGGGTGTGCACCTGGGTGCGAAGGTTGCGAGTCAAGTAGAGCGCAGCGAACACGTCTGGATTGGTGGAACCGAAAAACCTGCCGTGGGTTCGGACGCGCGCCAGCAACATTTCACGTGGCGCAAAGCCGTTGGCATACAGACCGAAGAGGTCCTGATACACGGCCTGATGTCGCTCCGTGAAACCCCGCCATACGTCCTCGGCCCTGCGTACAACTCCGAACGCTCGGCCATAAAAGCACAGGCGCGAACGATGCTCGTCACGCGGGTGATCGGGCCAGCCGTAGGTGGCAGGCTGCCAGCCCACGCAGTCGGCGCCGCTGTCGGTCAAGAGCTGCATGGCGAGGCGCACCCCCCCGGGTACGAAGCCGTCGTCATCGCCGATGAAGCAGACGTAGTCACCCGTCGCGTGGGAGAGAGCAAATTCCCAGTTCACGCTCATGTCGACGCGACGGCCCGTGTTCACATACCGCACGCGTGCGTCGTCGACGGCCTCCACGATGGCGCGCGTGTCGTCCAGGCTCGCGTTGTCGCTGACGATGATCTCCAGGTCCTCGTAGTCCTGACGCACGCACGTGGCGAGTGCGTGGCGCAGGGTGCTCGAACGCTCACGCGTTGGGATGATGATGCTGGCGCGAGGCATCCTACCCGGCCCCCAAGTCGGCTTCCCCATAGGCCCATGGCATAGCGACGACGCCGGCAAAGGTCGAGTGAAAAGGCAGACTTTGCGGCGCAACCCACTTGCCAGACTGGAACGCGGCCTGCCGGGTGCTACGGTCGGGTCAGGGAGCAGGGGGACCGATGAAGGCAGTGATCCTGGCCGGCGGCATGGGCACGCGTCTCAGCGAAGAGACGGGCACCCGGCCCAAGCCGATGATCGAGGTCGGTGGTAAGCCGATCCTTTGGCACATCATGAAGGGCTACTCCGCCCACGGCATTCACGACTTCGTGATCTGTTGTGGTTACAAGGGGTACGTGATCAAGGAGTACTTCGCGAACTACTTCTTGCACACGTCCGACATCACGTTCGACATGGCCAAGCACGAAATGCACGTGCATCACCGCTACGCAGAGCCTTGGCGCGTGACCCTCGTCGACACGGGCGAGCAGACCCTCACCGGCGGACGCCTCAAGCGCGTGGCTTCCTACGTGAAGGACGACGATGCTTTCTGCTTCACCTACGGTGACGGGGTATCCGACGTCGACATCACGAAACTCGTAGCCTTCCACCGTGCGCACGGAGCCTTGGCTACCGTGACCGCCGTGCAGCCACCGGGGCGCTACGGCGCGCTCGAGCTCACCGAAGACCGGGTGAACGGCTTCATGGAAAAGCCCCAGGGCGAGACCGGATGGATCAACGGTGGATTCTTCGTCCTGTCGCCCGAGTGCTTGACGTTGATCGAGGGTGACGCGACGTCCTGGGAGGGAACGCCCCTGATGACGATCGCTGCGCGTGGAGGGCTCCGCGCATTCAAGCACGGTGGCTTCTGGCAGCCGATGGACACGCTTCGCGAGAAGAACTACCTCGAGCATTTGTGGGAGTCCGGGAAGGCTCCTTGGAAGCTCTGGAAATGAGTCTTGCTTCTTGGCGTGGCAGGCGCGTCCTCGTGACCGGCCACACTGGCTTCAAGGGGGGCTGGCTCTGCACCTGGCTCAACCGCCTAGGCGCCGAGGTCTACGGCTACAGCCTGCAGCCACCGACCGAGCCTTCCCTCTATGTCGAGGCGCACGTCCGTGACGCTCTGCGCGGCGAGCAGATCGCCGACATCCGCGATGGCGGCTCGCTGCGCGCTTTCTTCGAGACGACGCAGCCGGAGGTCGTGTTTCACCTGGCGGCGCAGCCGCTCGTGCGTCGGTCTTACGTCGAGCCGGTCGAAACCTTCGGCACCAACGTGCTGGGCACGGTTCACGTGCTCGAGGCCGCGCGCCACACGGGCAGCGTGCGCGCCATCGTCAATGTGACCACCGACAAGTGCTACGACAACCGGGAGTGGCCCTGGGCCTATCGCGAGTCCGACCGCCTCGGCGGTCGTGATCCCTATTCGGCGAGCAAGGCTTGCTCCGAGCTCGTCAGCGCCGCCTATCGAGCGTCGTTCTTGTCGACCGCGGGCAAGGCGCTGGCGTCCGCGCGCGCTGGCAATGTGATCGGGGGCGGCGACTGGGCCGAAGATCGACTGCTTCCCGACCTACTGCGTGCCGCCAGTGAGGGGCGAACCGTCACGATCCGCTCGCCCCACGCGGTTCGCCCCTGGCAGCACGTCCTCGAACCTCTCTCTGGCTATCTGTGTCTCGCAGAGGCGCTGCTGAACCGCGGAGTCGAGGTCTCCAGCAGCTGGAACTTCGGTCCCGCCGACGACGACGCACGGCCAGTGAGCTGGATCGTGCAGCGAATCCTCGCGCGTTTTCCGGGTGTCGAGCACAGCGTGCAGGGTGACGCCGCAAGGCACGAGGCCGGCCTGCTCAAGCTCGACAGCACACGCGCACGCACGGAGCTCGGTTGGCAGCCGCGCTGGACGCTCGCGGAAGCGCTCGAAGCCACGGTCGCCTGGCACCTTTCGTGGCAGTCTGGGGCCGACATGCGTGAGATCACGAACGAGCAGATTCGACGCTACGAAGCGACCTCAGCGCGAGGCAGCGCGAACCCAACGCCGACGGCCGAGGCAACGTCATGAAGTGCAGGCACTGCGAGGCGCAGCTCAACCTGCCCCTGATCGATCTCGGAACGTCACCGCCGTCGAACTCCTACCTCACCACGGCCGCGCTGCGCTCGCCCGAACGCTGGTTTCCCCTGCGGGTGCTCGTGTGTGAGCAATGCTGGCTCGTGCAGACCGACGATTTCGCGGACCGAGAAGAGCTGTTTTCGGCAGAGTACGCCTACTTCAGCTCCTTCTCCTCGAGCTGGCTCGCTCATGCAGAGCGCTACGTCGAGTCCATGGTGGAGCGCTTCGATCTCACCGCCAACGCGCGGGTGGTCGAGGTCGCCTCCAACGACGGCTACCTGCTGCAGTACGTCAAGGCGCGTGGGATGCGCTGTCTGGGTGTCGAGCCGACTGCCAGCACCGCAGCCGCTGCCCGCGCGAAGGGCATCGACACGGTCGACGCGTTCTTCGGAACGGCGGTGGCCGACGCGCTCGTCGAACGTGGCTGGGTGGCAGATCTCATGGCCGCGAACAACGTGCTCGCGCACGTCCCCGACATCAACGACTTCGCCCGCGGATTCGCGCGGATGCTGTCGAAGGCTGGCGTGGCCACCTTCGAGTTTCCGCACCTACTCTCGCGCGTGCAGGGTCGGCAGTTCGACACGATCTATCACGAGCACTTCTCGTATTTCTCGCTGACGACAATCGA
>CAYNOM010000749.1:0-3566 GCA_964398415.1 uncultured Polyangiales bacterium
TCCGACAGACGCGCACTCGCGTCGTCGATGGAGTCGAGCACGGCCACGGTACGAAACAGCGACTCGCACTCCCCCAGCTCGAGCATGACGTCGGCGGCCATGCTCAGCAGCTTCGGATTGGTCGGGGCCAGGCGCTCCGCCCGCCTCAGGTGGGCCTTGGCCTCTGCCGTGTGGCCGTGGGTTGCGTGGACGACGGCCGACATCAGCCAGGTGTAGGGCTGGCGCGGCGCAAGGCGTCGAAGTGCTTCGGTCGTCGCTGCGGCCTCATCGCTGGCCGCGGTGGTCGGGTCGGCGACGAGCACGACCGCCAGGGTCAGTTGCGCGAGCCAGGAGTCGGGCAGCTTGGAGACGAGGCTACGCGCTTCGGTCTTGGCCGAGGGGCTGCCTGGGGCCTGAAGGATATCGCGGGCGGCCGCCTGAACCTGTAGGCTGTCGATGCCTCGAGCCTGCGCGAAGGCGCGCTCGGCACGTTGTGCGTCGCCGCAGGCGGGGCAACTCGATGAAAGGATGCCTTCGAGCGCCAGTTGATCGGCGTAGGAGAGCGTGCGCCCCTGCACGGAGACGACGGGCTCCCGTGCGACGTGCTCGTAGCGTGCGTAGCGACCGTCCGTGACATAGCGGTGCAGGGCCACGTCGATCGCGCTCGGATGGAGCTCGGGAAACGAGGCGGCCCAAGCAGCCGTGTGGCCAGTGCCGCGCGCGAGCGCGTCCTGGTACTGCACGAAGCGATCGGAATGTTCGTTTACGAGGTAGTGCACGAGCGCCCAAGACGTGGCGTAGAAGCGCTGCGACAAGGGAGGCTCGTGACGAGTGAAGAGCCGAGCCGCGGGGAGGAGTCCCTCGCGCCGCAGGCTGTTCCACAGCGGCATCGGCACCGCACCCACTTCGAAGCGGCCCGCCTGGTTCATGCGTGCGGTCTCGAAGTAACAAGCGATCCCTTCGGCGAACCACTGCGGTTGCACCTGAATCACTTGGTGGGCGATGTAGTGGGTCAGCTCGTGGCGAAGCACTGAGAGGCCGTCCACGCGATTGGGGACCGGCATCACGATCCACGGCTCGAACAGCGTCTCACGCACGTGATAGCCCGCAAGCGCGGTGCCGGCGTAGCGCTCGAAGTCGGCGTGCCGGCGGAACATCACGACGTTGAGCAGGATGGGTGGGTCGCCTGGATTGCCCCAGCCGTGCTGCAAGAGCGAGCTCAGCGCGCGCTCCAAGTCGCGGGCTTGCGCCTCGGCGTCGTCAGCGTCGAGATCGGTGTACAGGTTGAAGTGGGCGCTCTGAGCCGAGACCCAGCGCGCCTCAGAAGTCGTGAGGGAGTGAACGCAGGCCGGAAGGCAGGCAAGGAGCAGGACGAAGACGATACGGACCACGGCGAGAGATTATCCGTCTGCGGCGAGGCGACAAGCTGAAGCAGCCTCAGGGGAAGCTCGTAACCGCGCACGACGTCACGTTGGGGCAGAAGTCATAGCTCCAAGCGTTGGCGCCCGATGCGTGCAGGATGACGTGGCCAACCTCCTCGGTGATCACGTACTCGCGGAGCCGCTTGCCATTCTTCTTCAAGGTGTTGACCGCGCCTAGGAAATCCCGCTTGAACGCGCTCTCGTAGCGCACGTCGCTGACCGACGAAATGACCATCAGGGCGGGGTCGGTCGCGATGAGGAATGAGGGGCTGAAAGGCCCCCAGGCATGGTGTGCCACCTTGCGCACGTGGGCTCGGACGAGGCTCGGATGGTCTGCGAGGAATCGGTTCATGGACCTGACCCCTTCGTCACCGGTCGACGTGTAGACGAACCCGTTGTACTCGATTCTGTACGACAGGCTGTTGTCGTTGGCGTCGGTGCCGTGGAAATCTCGGTCGCGCGCGTTGTAGATGAACCACTTGGTGCCTTCGAGCGTGAAGCTGTCTTCATACTCGTGGGTGTTCCAATCCCACACCTCGGTCGTCGAATCGATGAGCCCCTTCGATTGCAAGAGGGCTTTGCCACCCACGTGATCGGGATGCGGGTGCGTCTCGGCGTAGTAGTCGAGATGATCGATGCCGTGACGCTGCAAGAACGGCAGGACGCGGTCGGCGAAGCGCGCCGGAGTCGCGCTGTCGACCATCATGATCTTCCCGTTCGGAAACACGATGAGCGAGGAGTCCGCAGAGCCCACGGAGAACCACACGATCTTGAGCGCTCCTATCCCCGTACCGCCATTGCTGCACGTGCCCTCTGCCTTGTCGCACCCGCACTCACCCGGCTCGGTCTTGGCCGGGTTGGTCGGGCAGAGGTCGCGGCCCCCGACCGACCAGATCACCTTGCCCTGATGGCGGAGCGCGGCGACGCCGTCGTCCTGCAACGAAAGGGTCGCACCACTCTTGCCGGCAGTCTTGGACGACCAGCGCGCGCTGCTGCCTTCGTAGATGACGAGGTTGCCACCGCGCTGCAGGACGAGGCGTGTGCCGCCGAGCACACCGGACTGCCAAGTGATCTGCGAGCCTGCGCTCAGCACCAAGTTGCCATCGCTGCGCAGTGTCAACGCATACGTGCCGTTGGGCGAGCAGAGTGCCTGCCCGCGGACGAGCTGCGCACCCACTCCAAGCGTGGCTCCGACGCACCCATCGCTGCTTGAGCTAGGCCCGCTGACGACCACGTGGTCGAGGTTCGGTCCCCCGTTGGAGGTGTTCGCGAGCACGCGAATCGTGTTGTTGCCCGATCGAAGGGCGACCTTGAACGAGGTGCTGCGCCAGTTGGACCAACGCGATGTGCTGGCAAACCCTACGTTGCCGGCCGCCTTACCGTTGACGACGATGGCGGCCTGTCGTGCCGTCGAGCTGCCGTTCGCGTACCGGAAGCTCAGCTCGTGCTCGCCCGCGACCTGGGCGCGCACGGAATTCCACTCGATCCAGGACCCCTGGCCGCCGAAGTCCTCGAACCCGCTGCCGGTAAATCCCGGGTAGTTGGCCTGTGTGGTGGTTCCGCTCCGCGCACTGCGCGCCTCGGCCTCATAGCGGGCCTGCGCCAGTGCCTTCGGTTCGAGCTCTCCGTCGCCATCGATGCCCGCGTCGAGGTCGAGCACCTCCGCCTCTGGGGTTGCGCATGAGAACGCGAGCAGCGCGAGAAGCGCCGGGGCCACGGTTCGTGAAGGCGTCCGCATGGCGCTTGATGTGCGCCTGCCACCGAGAGCTTCGCATTGTGACGAAACAAGGCTCACCTGTATCCAGGTTGGTCCTGCCCCGTGATGCAAGGCGGCTCGCGCTCCATTCCACGGTCAAGTCCTTGAAATGGCGCCTATTCATCGGGATCGCCACGGGTAGCGCCGAACAGTCATTTGGGGGGGACGCCCGAAGGGGGCGGTAGCAGGTCGACAGGTAAGGGGCGACCTCGTGCCCCAGCTCGAGGTGGAGACCGGAGGAGCCCCATGATCGCAAGGCGAAGAACACGACCTAGCCGCACGCGCCGGGAGGCGAGCGTCGGCGGCTGCCTGCGTGCGGCCGGTCTGGGGCTCGTCGTCTTGGCAGCGGGGTGCGGTTCTGGTGCGACCTCCGACTCGGAGGCGGAGCTGCCTGGGAGCGGCGGCGCGGG
>CAYNOM010000750.1:0-3565 GCA_964398415.1 uncultured Polyangiales bacterium
TGCTGAAGGAGACGATCCTCCAGCGCCGGGATGCCTAACTGCGCTTGTCAATCACCTACCAGGCGAGAATGGCGGACGGCCTACTCAACGTGTGAGGTGGCTGGCAAGCAAGGAAGTCGGCGGGGCTCGTCTTGCGCGACGGCGTGGTCGTGAGGGTGAGGCGATGCCAGCCGCATGGCGCGTTCTAGAGGGGCAACGCGGGGGCAGCCGTCAGTCGAGCGGCCACATGCGGCGGAGCAGCATGCGCTCGAGCAAGTTGCGTTCACGGGGTGTCAGCCTGAAGGCGGCGTGAATGCGCCGAGCAGCGCGGAGCATGAGGACGCGGCGCTCGTGCTCGTCGAGCCCAGCGAGCGCCTCGACAATGGCGTCGATCCAGAAGTGTCGGTCGATGCACCGGTCGGCAGCGAGGAGCCGTTCGAGCAGGTCGTCGACTGCGGTGCAAGCGTGGCGTGCAGCGAGGAGCGCATCGCGTTGCTCGACGAGAGCCAGTAGAAGGCGGTCCTGTGCGGCGAGTCGCTCATGCAAGAGGGCGAACGAGGTGGTGTCTGCCTGGTGCAGGTGGTGCAGGTTTCGCACGATGCCGAGAAGGTATCGTCCGTCCATGCTGGGCTTGAGAGCGCCCCGCTCGCGCATCGCGTCGTAGCGGGCGATGGCGTCGACGATGGCATCGAGCGGATAGCAAGCGATGGCATCGCGCAGATGACGGTCGGGGTCGACGAGGGCGAGGCGTTCGAATGCGTCGTCGAGTATCGCGCGCACGAGTGGGTCGAGGCGCGCAGCACGCGTCTGTCTTGCGAGCTCTTGCTTGCGCAGACGCTCTCGGAGCGCCTTCTTCGCAGCTTCGCGCTGTTCGGGCGAGACGTGCTCGCCGTAGAGCTCGACCCGGTTGTGTCCGTTTCGATCGCGTCGTGGCGCTCGATTGATGGCTCGAAAGAAGACTGTGGCGACGAGCAGGGCGAGCTGTCGCGCGAGCACGCGCGGGTCGTGCGTGTCGACCTTGATGGTCGGGGTCTTCTGGGCAAACAGACCGAAGGTTCCTTCGACGTGTGCCTTGTTTTGCGGGCGCTCAGGCGTGGCGCGCATGCGCATGGTCTCGCCGAGTGCATCGTCGACCTCGGGCGTGTGATTGCTCGGCCGATTGTCGAGCAAGAGAGCGAGTGGTGGTTCGGCGGTGGTCTGGACGCCGCTTTGGAATGCCTCGACGACGGCTTTGCCGTCCTCTTCGTCGCGCACAGAGATGCCTACGGCAGCGTCTGTCGCGGCATCGACGATCAGCTCGAGATTGACGTGCAAGACCTCCCCGTCGATGACGACCTCGAGCGTCTTGCCGTCAGCGACCCACTGCGCGCCAGGAAAGAAGGTCTGAAACGCGCCGCGCAGTGCGCTCTCATCACGTGAGCTGCGTCCACCGCGTCGGGCAGGCGTTCTCTCGCCGTGCGCGAAGAGGATGCTGGAGATCATGGTGTTTCCGAGCTCGAGGCGATGGTCGCGGCGGACGTGCTCGCAGAACGCGCCGAAGTCTCCGTTCCACGCACGCCACGCGACAAGCACGGTCTGGAGCTGCGCAGACGTTGGCTCGTGTTCGTTCTTGGCGCCGCGCTCGTCGGGTGTGTGGGCCTGCGTAGGGGCTCTGAGCCAATCCTCGACGGTGCCGAGGGGCACGCAAAGTGCGTCGGCGAAGTCGGCGAGCGAGAGGCTGTTGTAGCGGTCACGTAGCGCGAGCACGAACACGCGCAGAGGCTCGCTGTAGCGTCCGCGCTGACCATGCGCGTGCACGACGCCAGGGTGCTTCATGACGAAGCGCAGCATCTCGCCGCGCAGCTCGTGAGCGTGGCTGCAGCTGGGGACTTGGCGCTCCTCTCGAGGACGCCCCGGCGGTGCGGCCAGCTCCGGCAGGAGCGAAAGGATCCGCTGCTTGAGCTCGTACGCACGCGAGCGGCCGGCGCCCGTCGCCTCGAGGACACGGCCGACGCTCGGGAGCTCGAGGCCGCAGTGCGCCGCGAGCTCCCGCGCGCAAAGAAAAAGGCCGGCTGTCACATTGGGTGGGACGGCCGGCGCTTCATCGGGTACACGCAAGGTGCGGTCTCCATGGTCTCGAGGTGGTTGGTGTTGGCAAATTCCTCCTGCCCCAAAGCGATGAAGACCGCACTCTTTTTCAGCTGCCGAGCGGCAGCTTGATGCGCTGGCCGAGGAGCCACACCTCCGGGACGCCGTCCTTGCTGACCACCTTGAACAGCTCGAGGCACCGCTCGCGCAACTCGAGCTCGTCGCCTTCGCGCTGGGCTCCGGCCTCGATGCGCGCGAGCACCTCGGCGGCGCGCCCGTAGTAGCGGTCGGCCGGCACGAGCAAGCCGCCGAGGGCGTGGTGCGTGCGGGCGTGGTTGTACCAGTGAAGATGGGCCGCGAGCCGGCGCTTCATCTCCGCCAGGTCGTAGAAGCGGTGCCGGTCGAACAGCTCCTTGTGCAGGTTGGCGTTGAACACCTCGACCTTACCGTTGTGCTCCTTGTGTTTGACCGGCAGCTGCTCGACCTCCATCTCCTCGAGCAACGCCGTGAAGCGCGAGATGCCGCGCCACGACCAGAACGCAGCGCCCCGGTCGTGCATCACGCGCTCGGGTTTGCCGTGGCGCTCGACGGCTTCCTCGAAGGTGCGGATGACCATCTCGGCGCGTTCCGCGTCATCGACACCGTGGCCCACGACGAAGCGCGCGCAGTCGTCGAGCAGGATCAGCGTGAACGTCGAGGCACGGTGGATGTGCCGGTGCACGAAGTCGAGGTGCCACAGGTGGTTGGGGCGAACGGCTTCGAAGCGCTGGTCGTGCGGCTCGCGCTTGACCTTGGGGTGGCGGTAGCCGGCATCTTCCATCACGCGCCGCGTCGTCGAGGTGGACACCTTGATTGCGCGGCGACGAAGCTGGTTTCGGATCTGGCTTGGTCCAAGCCCCGGGTGTTTGTGCCACTCGTCGAGAATCTCGCGATCGCGCTTGTGCTCGATCTCGCTCGGCGCAGGACCACTGGTCGGCGACGACCCCTGCCCAACCGCCGCCTTCGCTAGCTGCCTCTGCCATGCGTAGATCGAGAAGCGGCTCGCGCCGGACTTCTCGGACGCTGCGCTTACCCCCTCGCGGGCGGCGAGCTCGAGCACCTCGGCCTTCTGACTTGGCGTGTAGCTCTTGGCCGCTCGCTTGCGCGAGGGCCCCGTCACCGGTGTCGCGGTCGCCGTGACGGGCCCGTGACGCCCTGCGGGGGCGCTCTGCGCCGCCGTCTCGACGACGTGCGCCCGCGCCTGCTTGCCCTTGCGGCGCTGATTGTCCGCGCCCCGCGCGTCCCGATTGCGCCAGTTGCTCAGCGAGCTCTGCGGTATCCCGTGAAGGCGTGCCGCCTCTGCTACGCCGAGCCGCTCCGCGTCCGCCAGGATCTTCTTGCGCTCCTCAACTCCGTACCCTCGGCGCTTCACGCGCCCCCTCGTGCCTGACATGCTCGTCCTCCAGGAGACGAGTGCCTGCCCTCAGCCTGTCCGGGGTTTCAGACCTCGATCTCCGTGGAAGATGTTCGGCAACGACAC
>CAYNOM010000751.1:0-1251 GCA_964398415.1 uncultured Polyangiales bacterium
CACCTGGGGCTGCTGCCCGGGCGGGAAGGTATTGACGAGACGATCGACGGTGGTGTCGGCGCTGACCGTGTGCACGGTGCCGAACACCAAGTGGCCCGTTTCTGCCGCCGTGACGGCAAACGCGATCGTCGCGAGGTCGCGCATCTCACCGACCAGGATCACGTCCGGATCCTGGCGCAGGGTGGCACGCAGAGCGTGGCCAAAGCTCTGGGTGTGCGTGCCGACCTCGCGCTGGTTGATCAGCGCCTGCTTGCGCGCGTGCACGACCTCGATCGGATCTTCCAAGGTGATGATGTGCTGAGCGGATCTGCGGTTGATGTAGTCGATGAGCGCGGCCAACGTGGACGACTTGCCCGAGCCCGTCGGGCCACCCACCAAGACGAGGCCGTTCTTGAAGTCGCCGAAGGTGTTCACGATGCGCGGCGCACCCAGCCTCTCGAGTGGGATGATGTCCTGCTTGACGATTCGGAACACCGCAGAGGGGCCGGTCCGTGAGGCAAACACGTGGGCGCGAAAGCGCAGGCCCGCCGCCTTGACCTCGTGGGAAAAGTCGACGTCGCGCAGCTCGGCGAGATCCTGCTGCTGCGTGCGCGACAGATGAGGCAAGAGCAGCGCGCGCACCTCTTCGGCCGAGAACACCTGCTCGGTCAGGGTCATGGTGCGACCGTGCTTCTTGAGGTAGGGCGTGCGCCCCGCCGACATGATGAGGTCGTCGGCCTCGCGCTGCGCCATGGCGAGCAGCATGCGGTCGAGGAGGTTGGTCGCACGCTCCGCGGCGACGCCGCCCGTGCGGATCTCGTTCAGCGTCTTCAGCGTCTCGATCGCAGCGGTCATCACGCGATGGTCGAGGTCGTTCACGAGGGGCTCGAGATAGGGCACGATCGCGGGCTCTTCGAAGGTCGCGAGCGCGCGAATGGCCTCGAGGCGCGTCTCGGGATCCTCGTGCCCGAGAAACGCCGCGATGGCTGGCATCTGATCGCGCGCCTTGAGCTTCGCGAGGGCCATCAGGCACGCGAGCCGCACCTCGGAGTCGCGCTGCATGACATCGACGATGTACGGCACGGCACGCGGGTCGTTCAGCTCACCCATGGCCTCGATCGCCCACTCGCGCACCCACCAGTCCGAGTCTTTCTGGGCGGTGCGTACGAGGGCGCCGAGGGAGCGCGGATCCTTGAGGCGCTTGAGGAAGCCCACGGCATAGCGGCGTACGACGTCGGACTCGTCGCTCAAGTAATCGACGACGTGGCGGGT
>CAYNOM010000751.1:1351-3559 GCA_964398415.1 uncultured Polyangiales bacterium
AGCCCCGCGAGTGCGGTGATCGCCGCACAGGCGACACGCTCGTCGCTGTCCTCGGTGGCCTCGCGCACGGCCTGCACGGCCGCCTCGAGGTCTTTCTGCATCGCGTTGGCGTCACCGAGATGCTGCAGCGCACGCGTCCGCTCGTGCAGCTTGCCGTAGCGCACCACCTCGCGGAGCAGGGGAATCGAGCGGTATCCCGCGCGGGGCACCACCGTCGCCATCGCCTCCATGCGGCCGGGGAAGTCCTTGCGCGCGCACAGACCTTCGATGATCTTGAACGCCTGTGCGCCCGCGATCTCGCCGAGCACCTTGGCCGCGGCCTGCCGCGTCGCCTCGTCGGGCGAAGCCAGCACCTCACACAGCTCGCCGTGGGCCGCGATGTGATTGACGCGCGGCAGAAGCGCACAGAGCACGGTGCGTAGCGCCTGGTCTGCCGCCTTCAGCGACCTGGCGTAGGGCACGAAGAGCTGTGGGTCTTTGCACGGCTCGGCGAGCTTCAAGAACGCAAAGCAGCGGTTTCTGTGACGCGTGTTGTCCGCCGAAAGACTGCGATCGGTGAGCAACGAGAGCAGCTTGAGCAGCTCTGCCGCAGGCTGCGGCCCCGCCTCAGCGAGGAAAGCTTCGATTTCAGGCTTCGAGCGCCAGTTGGCGTCTTTGAAGATCTTGCGTACGTCTTTGACGTCCACGCGGGCCCTCTCCCCCTCACGGTCAGCTCGTCGATTATCGCAAACTCCCTCACCGTTTGACCAACCAACACGTGTCATCACACGCGAATCGGACACCACATCTCCCACATCGCCAGCCCCGCTCGCACCTCGTGGCCGCCGGGCAGCGATTGGCTATGCTCGTCGCCGGAGGCCCAGGTGCAGAGCCATTTCGAGCAGATCGGCGGCGAAATCGCGCTGCGCGCGATCATCGACGAGTTCGTCGAGCGCGTGTTTGCCGACACGATGATTGGCTTTTTGTTTCAGCGTGCGAGCAAGGAGCGCATCAAGCGCTTCGAGTACGAGCACGCCGCCGAGCTCCTCGGTGCGAAGGTTGCCTACACGGGCAGAGACCTCGCCGAAGCCCACAGCAGGCACCCGATCCTCGGCGGCCACTTCGCACGACGACGCCAGATCCTGAAGAACGTGCTCGAGAAGCACGCCGTGCCCGCGGCCGTCATCGCGCACTGGCTCGCGGAGGTCGACGCGCTGCGTGAGCTGGTGACGACCGATCCGATCACCCAATGCAACGCTGCCGACGCCGCCCGCCGCCTCGGGCAGAGCGAAGGCGAGGAAGAACCATGAAGCAGTATCACGATCTCGTGCGGCGCGTTCTCGACGAAGGAGAGCCCCGGAAAGACCGCACCGGCACAGGCACCCTGTCCATCTTCGGAGCCCAGTGCCGCTACGACCTGCGCCAGGGCTTTCCGCTGCTCACGACCAAGAAGGTGTTGTGGACGGGCGTCGTGCGCGAGCTGTTGTGGTTTCTAAAAGGCAGCACCAACATCCGCGACGAGCTCACGCAGCACACGCCCATCTGGGACGCGTGGGCCGACGCTGGCGGAAACCTCGGACCCATCTACGGCCACCAGTGGCGGCGCTGGGGCGCGCCCTTCACCCCCCACGAAAGCGACCACACGTCCATCGAGCCCGAGCGTAGGGGTGCCGGCATCGATCAGCTTCGGGAAGCGATCGATCTCATCCGCAACGACCCCACCTCGCGCCGCATCATCGTCAGCGCCTGGAACGTGAGCGACCTGCCGCACATGGCGCTGCCACCCTGCCACGCGTTCTTTCAGTTCTACGTGCAGGGCGGACGCCTCGACATGCAGCTCTACCAGCGCTCGGCCGACATCGCCCTCGGCGTGCCCTTCAACATCGCGAGCTACGCGCTCTTGCTCATGATGGTGGCTCAGGAGTGCGAGCTGGAGCCGGGCGTCTTCATCCACACGCTGGGCGACGCGCACATCTATCTAAACCACGTCGAGGGCCTGAAGTTGCAGCTCGAGCGAGAGCCCTATCCGCTGCCGCGGGTGACCATCGCGAGAAAGCCCCTCGATGCGCTGCGCTTCGAAGACATCGAGCTCCACGACTATCAGCACCACCCCTTCATTCGCTTTGCGGTGTCGGTATGAGGCGCGCCTTCGCCATGGTGGTCGCGCTGGACGGCGCCATGGGCATCGGCCAGGGCGGCGCCA
Source organism: uncultured Polyangiales bacterium (assembly GCA_964398415.1). Taxonomy (GTDB): domain Bacteria; phylum Myxococcota_A; class Polyangia; order Polyangiales; family DASUME01; genus DASUME01. The sequence goes on from CAYNOM010000751.1 coordinate 3,534, forward strand.
TTCCGTGGCGTCTGCCGGGCGACATG
>CAYNOM010000752.1:0-2097 GCA_964398415.1 uncultured Polyangiales bacterium
TACGGCTTGATCCATGCTCGCGAAGGAGCCTTCCTTCGTGATCGTGTCCTGAGGGAGCTGCGATAGCGCGCCTGCAGCACGCGAGAGCGCCTCTGACGCGCGTGCCTCGCCCACACTGGCGCTGAGCAGGTCGCGCAGTGTGTTGACGTATTGCGCGCGAGAGAGTCGGCGCAGGGGAGAGCTCTGTGCGCGCACGCTTTCGTCGCAGCTGAAGCTCGTGACCGCGTCGATTTGGCCTGCGCCCTGACCGCCCACTCCGCTGGCGCCTGACTGCGCGCCATTTGCGTCGGCGCCTGCAGGTCCGGTTGGAGTGAGCAAGTCGCCTACAGCGCAGCCCTGGATCGTACTTACGGTGAGGATTGCGAGCGTGCTCGCGAAACGACTAGGTGCCCCCATCGATTGGTTGGTACCGCACCCAACGGTAGTCGGTTCACCGCAGCGCGCTTTTTTGCGGATCGGTGGGAGCGCTCACGACAGCGCGGCAGATCAGCATCGCGCCGAGTGTCATGAGCAGTAGGCGAATGGGCGAAAGCGGGTTGTAGCCCCCCACGAGCCACAAGAGGACGCCCACGCCTCCCTGTCGATGACGCGGTGCGTGGCTTGCCAGCGCCGCGGCCGCGCAGCCTGCAGCCAAGCTGATGGGCACTGCATATCCAAGCGATGCGCGTTCGAGGGCCCATTCTAGTCGCAGCGTCGCATAGAGAACGTGGCCGTACATGGCATCCGGAAGACGCGCGGCCGCGGCGAATAGCGCGCCCATCACGACGACTGCCGCCGCTCCGATGGCACGTGCGCGTTTGCTGCGCGCGTCTTCGCCCCATGGGATCACCACGAATGCCGCCGCAATGGGCTCGAGCAGAAACGCGAGCTCGCCGAGGCCGTACAAGCTCGCGACCGCGCGGCTAGGCTCGGTGCCGGCCACGGGCTCCCACTGACGAAGCAGCAGCGCCACGAGCGGAAACATGCAGGCAGCTGCAACGAGCCCAGCGGTGACGCGACCCGACAGCGAGTGCTTCTGGCGCAGGGCGCTCAGTGCGAGCTGCACGGCCATGGTGTGCGCGGCACCCGTCGCCACGAGCACCTGGCGCGCCGTCACTTGGCCCACCGGGGCAAACATCGACAGGCCCACGGTAGACACGAGCACCGACGCGAGCCCCGCGACGACCAGCCGCCTTCCGCCGTCGGCCCAGTCGCGCGCGCGCACGAACTCCACGCTCGACGAGATCAGCGCGAGCAGGCCTGCGGCGGCAGCGAGGTTCAACAAGAAGGGCGAGAGGAGCAGAAGCACCGCTGGGGGCGTGTACTTGTGTGTCAGCAGAAGCGGCAGCACGACCCTGTGCACCATCAGGTGCGAAACGCCGGCGCTCGCGCTCAGCAGCGCGAGGGGGGGCATCGCGTGCACGGCCACGGCCAGTGCGTTGGGCCAATGCTCCTGGGGGCCGAGGGCGGGCTCGTCTGCTCTTCTCGGTTCAGCGTCGCCGGGGGCCATCGTCGTTCCGCGGCAGGCGACCTTTGCGCATGCCCGTTTCGTCTGCGTGTTTGAACCCTTGTACCGTGGCCTAGGGTCCGGCACCAGCCATCTTCGCGGTCTTGGGGTGTGGTCTCACTCGGCTTGCTCGCGCCCGTGGGGTTGGCTAATCACACGTTGCCATGCCCCAGCTTCGCCACGATTGGACCCTTGCGGAGGTCCGTGCCCTGCACGACCTGCCGTTGATCGACCTGGTCTTCCGCGCGCAGGAGGTCCACCGTCAGCACCACGAGTCCGGAGCGGTGCAGCTCTGCACGCTGCTGTCGGTCAAAACGGGCTCCTGCCCCGAAGACTGCAGCTACTGCCCGCAGAGCGCGCACTACGAGACGCCCGTCGAGTCGGCGAAGCTGATGAGCGTCGAGGATGTGCTGTCGAAAGCCCGCATGGCCAAGGAAAACGGCGCAGCCCGCTTCTGCATGGGCGCGGCCTGGCGCAACCCCAAGGGCAAGGACTTCGAGCAGGTTCTCGACATGGTGCGCGGCGTCAAAGAGCTGGGCCTCGAGGCCTGCGCCACCCTGGGTATGCTGACCGAGGAGCAGGCCCAGCGTCTCGCCGACGCCGGTCTGACA
>CAYNOM010000752.1:2107-3558 GCA_964398415.1 uncultured Polyangiales bacterium
GGAATCCTGCATGACCCTGGGTCAACTGAACCTGGAGCAGACCGAAGCGCTGGCCGAGGCGGGCCTGGACTACTACAACCACAACCTCGACACCTCGCGCAGCTACTACGACAAGATCATCACCACGCGCACCTACGACGACCGGCTCGACACGCTCGACCGCGTGTCGAAGGCGGGCATCAGCGTGTGTTGCGGCGGCATCATCGGGATGGGTGAGAGCATCGACGACCGTTGCGCCATGCTTGCCGAGCTCGCCCACATGCGCCCGCACCCGGGCAGCGTGCCGATCAATGCTCTCGTGGCCGTACCGGGCACGCCACTCGAGCAGCAGAGGCGCGTCGACTCCTTCGAGCTCGTGCGCATGATCGCCACGGCGCGCATCATGATGCCGCGGTCGATGGTGCGTCTCTCGGCGGGCCGCGAGGGCATGAGCCGCGAGGCCCAGATGCTCTGCTACATGGCGGGCGCCAACTCGATCTTCTACGGCGAGAAGCTGCTCACGACGGGCAATCCCGACGTGGACGCTGATCAGGAGCTGTTCCGCGCGGCGGGGCTCAAGCCCATCGAGGCGCGCCCCGACGCCGCTGAGCACCGCCATGAAGCGGCCGTGCCGACCGTGGGCGCCGCAGAGTAACGGCGCCGCGAGTCGCGAAAAATTGTGATACCGTCTACCCGAGGGTACCGCTCAGGGCGCCATGCGCGCCGTGGGGCCCCAGAGCACAGGGCGTGACGACGATGACCGACTTCGACCCCGACGACTCCCAGGTTCACATGCGGGCTGAGCTCCGCGCGCACAAGCGCGAGCGCATTCTCGAGACGGCGACGCGCCTCTTTTACGAGAGCGGCTATCGCGCCACGAGCATGGAGAGCATCGCGGACGAGCTGAGCGCGACGAAGCCGTTCATCTACTACCACTTCAAGAACAAGTACGACATCCTCGAGGAGATCGCGATCCGCGTGATCAAGATGGCCAACGACGCCATCCAGCGCGCGGTCGATGAAGGGGGCGATCCCCGAGCGGTGCTCTCGAGCATGGCTCGCCACTACTCGCGGCTGGTCATCGACGAGCAGCGCATCATCGCGGTGTTCTGGCGTGAGGAGAGCAACTTCACCGAGGAGACGCGCTCGAAGATCCTCGGTGAGCAGCAACGCTTCAGCGCCACGCTCGCGTCCATCCTGGCTCAGGGCAAGGAACAGGGGCAGTTCACCGTCGAGCATCCACGATTGACCGCGCTCTCGGTGATGAACCTGATCACGTTCACCTATACGTGGTATCGCGCCGACGGCTCGCTCAAGCCAGAAGAGCTGAGTGAGCATTTTGTGAGGCTGGTCCTGCGCATGGTCAAAGCCGACTGAGCGCTGAGCAGCGCTGAGAATCGCGCCAGAGCCGCTTACGTCCTCGCGCCCACCCCGCGGCCCACACGAAGTGAGCCAACGGAGGGCGCGGCGGG
>CAYNOM010000753.1:0-3550 GCA_964398415.1 uncultured Polyangiales bacterium
GTTCAGCATGCGAAGAACAACGCACTTCGAGCGGTAGAACCGCCCGTAGTAGTTCATCCAGCCTCGTACGTATGGGTCGACGAGCCGCGCGAGGTCTTCCAGGCGCTGGTTATTCCTGGTCGATGCCAACCGCCATTCGCGGATGGTCTTGCGGATCGCCTTGGCCGACTTCGCGCGAATCGCCGGCAGAAAGCTCACAAAGAACTTGCCACGTCGATTGCGCGCGAGCCGAGGTCCGAAGGTATAGCCGAGGAAGTCGAACGTCACGCGTTCGTGCTCCTCCTTCCGGTCCGCGTCCTTGCAATAGACGATCTGCGTCTTCATAGGATGAAGCTCCAGACCGCACTGCGCGAAGCGCTCCCGGATCGCCTGTAGCACCTGGTTGGCCAAGAGCGGGCTGACGACTCCGCCCTGAGGCGTGCCCTTCACCCGCTCCTCCAGCGTACCGTCCGGCTTCTGCATTGGGGCACGCAGCCAGCGCCCCACGTAGAGCCGAATCCATCTGCTGTCAGTGTGGTGCGCCACGGCGCGTTCAACCAAGTCGTGCGACATGGAATCAAGGAATGCTTTGATATCCAAGTCGATGACCCAGTCGGATTTCCAGCAGCGCTTGCGCGCGGTTCCCACTGCGTCGAGCGCGGACTTTCCCGGCCGATAACCATAGGAATCGTCGTGAAACACGGGTTCCACGATAGGCTCCAGGACCATCTTCACAACCGTTTGCGCCACGCGATCAGCCACCGTGGGAATCCCGAGCGGTCGAGTGCCGCCGGCGCCCTTCGATATCTCGACGAGTCGCTCGGGCGGCGGAAAGTACGAACCCGACGACATGCGATTCCAGACCTTGTACAGGTTCCCTGCCAGATCTTCCTCGAACATCGTCAGCGACTCGCCGTCCACCCCAGCTGCGCCCCGGTTTGCCTTGACCCGTTTGTACGCTTGCCAAACGAGTTCGCGTATCCGCTCGAGCGCACTGTGCGAGTCGACCCGGCGCTGTGTCCGGGACTCGTTTTGCTCTCGCAGATTTCTCCTGGCCAGCTCCCTTTCCTCCACAGGCTCCGCCACCGCTTGCGCAGCTTTGTTCGTCTGCTTCTCAGGTACTACGGAGCTGTCCGACTCGTCGTGCTCGTTCATCTTGGGATTACGCCCTCGGGCTTGCCCTCGCGGCCTCGGCACCCTCTGCCGAGGCGAACACGACGCCTCCCGGCTTCCGCTCATGGTGCATTCGTGCATGCTCGGGTTCTGCGACCGCGGATGGGCCGTGGCGCGCTTGCGTTGACGCGCGCCACGGTGTTGCCTTCCACGCCCGTCCAAGCGCGTCGGCCCCCATCGTTCCAGATTTCGCGGCTGAATAGCCGGCCTGCACGTACCCCTGTCAACGCTTCGCCCATCGCCTCGCGGCCACAGGCGCATGACTCGGGGAACAAGATGGTTCGCTATTCCTTTCTCGTAGGGCTCTTGCATCCCCAACACCATGCCGGCTTTTGCCGGCGCTTTCGGACGGTCCTCATGCCACGAGCGGTCGACGAATCGGTTGATGACGTGATGCACGACGCCTGAGACTCGAGTGCGCAAGATGCGAGGCATGCTCGGGTATCGGCCGGCGGCGTGAGCGGCTCCGGCGAGATTCCGTATTTCCGCAGACCGACACGGATCGCTCGCCAAGCCTAACTCTTCGGGGTGAATCGGCCTTGTGACGCGCAGGGTGCGTGCGAGAAACGGCCATGCCGCTCTCCCCTCGCAACTTCGCGCGCCTCGCGCAGCTTGCAACGACCGCTTGGCTGGTCATCTCGCCCCAGCTCGCTCACGCCGACGACTTCGCCTTTCGCTACCGCGCCGATCCGGCCGCAGGCAACCTCGTGGAATTGCGAGGCAATGCCGCCGTCAACTCCACGCGCACGGCCACCCGAATCGATGCCGAGAACACGCCACTCAACCAGCGGCTCTACCACCTCGACCTCGATGGCACCGGCGACTACGCCCTCGCGCAACCCATCACTGCCTCTTCGGCGTTCACTGCGCAGGTCATCTTCCGTGCCAATGACCTGAACGGCGTCCAGACCCTGCTGGCGAACGCCGGCTCATTCCCATTCACCGGCGGCTTCTCGTTGCGCTTGAACGGCTCACGCCTCGAGGGCGTGGCTGCGGTGGGCGGCCGATTCGTGACCGTGACAGGCACGCTGCCGATCATTGCCCGCAAGTGGTATGTGGCCACGCTGGTCGCGCGCGTCTCTCCCGCACTTCGCTTGGGTGACTACACCATCCCGAGGAGCGTGGTCTTACAGCTCTACCTCGATGGCGATGAGGATGGCTACAAGTCGGAAGCCGAGCCGAGTGCATGGTTCGCCGCGAGCAACATGCCCATGATGGTGGGAGCGCAGTCCGGACTCTTCGGGCCTGCATCCCAGGAGCTCCACGGCAGCATCCACGCCGCGAGCGTTCGCGATTACGCAGTCAACCCACGCTATCTGAGCACGGCGGTGCCGCACGATCACGGGGAGCTGATGGGACTACCCAGCTTTGACGACGTCGCTGGTGCATCGCCGGCAGATCTGCGCGTCAACTGGCCTAGCATTCCAAGCAGCGTCACGGCAGAGCAGATGTTCGTTCCGTTCGTGAGCGACGACTACATCGTGCAAGGTGCAGCGCACACCCGCGAGGGCGGCCAAACCAGTCCACGCCGCATGCTCTACCTATCTTACTATTGGAAGAGCCCCAATAAGAAGTGCACCGCCATGGGCCTATGGTTGAAGGAGCACGGAAACGCCACTGAACGGGAGAGGAACGCGACCTGCACCAAGAACTACCCTGAGAACCGTTCGCTGATTGCCGAGATCGACCTCGACACGATGCGTGTCTCGCGCTGCTTCAAGTTGGCGAGCCCGAGCTACCAACGTTACGATCACTTGGGCGGTCTGGCCTACGTCAACGGTAGCTTGTACGTGGCCTCCGGGGGATACGAAGCCTACTTCGACGAACGCGACCCCACCGGCACAGCACCGGGGGCCCACTACATCGCACGCTTCGAGCCGGGCCCTGCCCCCACCACGCCCATGGCGAGCGGCGCGGCCTGCGCGAACATTGCTCCCCGGGAGCAACTGCGCGCCAATGCCTCGGGGTATGCCACCTATACGACCATTGCAAACGAACCTTCGCTGATCGTAGGCAGCCCCGCCTCCGGCAAGGCCTTTCGATACCGACTGAACCCCAATGGGACGCTGGAGAGCTCGGGAGGCACGGCGATCGTGCGTCAGACCTACTGGGTTCCGCGTGTCCAGGGCGTCGAAGTAGTGCGCAATGCGAACGGCACGCCTTTCATGGTCGCGGCGGGGCAGAAGAAGCTGTGGCGCTATCAACTTTCAACGGCTGCCGCGACGGGTGACGCCGTGCCACCGAAGCCCACGTCGATGCGGATCTTCGATCTACCAGAGGGCGTCGAGGACCTTACTCTTGCAGAGGGCGTCCTTTGGAGAGCGTCGGAATCGGGCGCGCGCCACTATCAGTTGCGACCGGAGGAGCGTGGTGGTCGATGGAGCACATACTATCCATT
>CAYNOM010000754.1:0-3545 GCA_964398415.1 uncultured Polyangiales bacterium
GGTAGTTGGCTGCGCTGGGCCATGTGTCCGCGAGGCTCGTTCGTCACCGGTTACCGGACGCGGTTAGAGAGCAACCAGGGCGACGGTGATGACACCTCGCTCAACGGGATCCATCTGAGGTGCAGCGACGGGAGTCAGCTCGGGTCTGGCTACTGGGACGGCATGTGGGGCGAGTGGTCCGACTACGGCACGTGCTCGAGTGGCTATGCGAACGGCTTCAACGTCCGCGTTGAGCCGCCCCAGGGAGATGGCGACGACACGGGGATGACGGATCTCAAGGCGAGCTGCACCAACGGCTCGGAGCTCTACGCCACGCCAAAGTACGACAACGTGCAGTTTGGGAGCTGGCTCGACGAGACCGTGCTCTGCCCGCCACACACCGCAGTGTGTGGGATGCGCATGCTCCTCGAGGGGAATCAGGGAGGCGGCGACGATACGGCGGCGAACAACATCGAATTCGCCTGCTGTCAGCACAGCTTCCCCTCGCTGTAGTCGGGTTCAGAGGCCGCGGAGGCCCAGGTTGCCGTAGCGGTGGTAGTCGATGGAGAGGCTCTGCTCGTGCACGTAGCGCAAGAGCTCCACACGGCCCGTGGCGAGCACCGGCGCCTCTTCGATGTGGGCGCCGAGTATGCGGTTGAGATCATCGAGCTCGGGCTCGCGTGAGCCCACGACACGAACGCGCGTCGTGCTCGGGGCGCGCGCCACGAGCGCACCCGCGGTTTCGACGTGCACCGCGTGTCCCAGCCAGTCGCCATCCTTGGAACCTCGGAAGGCGGGATGCAGCGAAACGGACAGGCGCGCGCCCACGAGGTCCGCGGCCAGGCAAGCCGAGGCCACGTCGAGGGGCTGAGCATCGGCCGCCACGCGCAGCAGGATGCCGGGGCAGGGCAGGTAGCGGAAGAGGTTGTCCTGACCCAACAGGCCCGTTTGCTCCCGCGCGGCGGCGAAGTGCGTCGTGTAGGCGTGGGCATAGTCGAGAGCGCGCCTCGCGAGCTCCTCGCGGGCGCCGGGCGACAAGCCCTGCTCGAACCGCGTGAGGCGCGGCGCGATGTACGAGCTCAGGGGCGTGCGCGTGGACCGAGCGGCTCCGTCGCGCACGCGGCACAGTTGCAGCACGTAGTTGGGGCCTCCCGCTTTGGCTCCCGGACCGAAGCCCGACTTTCCAACACCGCCGAAGGGCTGGCGCTCGACGATGGCGCCTGTGATGGTGCGGTTCACGTACACGTTGCCCGCATGGATGCGCGCCTCGAAGCGCTCGACTTCGCGCTCATCGAGGCTGGCGAGCCCTGCGGTGAGGCCGTAGCCCGTCTGGTTGGCGAGCTCGATGGCATGGTCGAGGTTGTCTGCGCGCATCACGCCCAGCACCGGCCCGAACAGCTCCGTCACGTGCGTGAAGCTTCCGGGACGCACCCCGAGCTTCACCCCGGGCGAAAACAGACGCGGATTGTCGGGGTGCACACGCGGCATCACGAGCCAGCTCTCTGCGGGCTCGAGCGTCGAGAGCGCGCGTGCGAGGGGCCCCTCGGGCTCGCGGATCAGCGGCGTCACGAGGCTCGCCGGATCCCAGGCCGAACCGACCGCGAGGCTCTCGACCGCGTCTTTCAGCGTCTGCATGAAGTACGGATCGTCGTACACCTCAGCTTCGAGGATGAGCAGGCTCGCGGCGCTGCATTTCTGACCCGCGTGGCCGAAGGCCGACTGCACGACGTTCTTGATCGCGAGCTCGCGGTCGCTCAGCGCCGACACGATGTAGGCGTTCTTGCCGCCGGTCTCGGCGTAGAGGCGAAGGCCCGGGCGCATGCGCTGAAACAGCCGCGCGGTGTCGGTGGCCCCCGTGAGGATTACGACGTTCGTTCGCGGATCTTGGATCAGCAACGAAGCCACCTCGTCTTCGCACAAGACGAGCTGAAATGCGTCGGCGGGCACACCCGCGCGCACGAACACGCGTGCGAAACAGGCTGCGACGTGGGCCGTCTCGAGGGCCGGCTTCAGGATCACGCGATTGCCTGCCATCAAGGCCGCGAGCACGCCGCCAGCGGGGATCGCACAAGGGAAGTTCCACGGCGGCGTGACGACCACCGTACCGTAGGGCTCGAGCTCGACTGGGGTTTCGCGCTTCAGGCGCAGAAGGCTTGCGCGGTAGTACTCGGCGAAGTCGATGGCCTCGGACAGCTCGGCATCCGCTTCGACGACACGCTTGCCAGCGTCGAGGACCATGGCGCTGATCAGCTCGGCGCGTGCGCGCCTCAGACCCTCGGCGATGCGCGAGAGCAGCATGGCGCGCTCAGACAGGCTGCTCTTCGAGAAGCCAGAGACGTCGGCCGCGGCGCAAGCGAGAGCGCGCTCCACGTCGGAGGCCGAAGCCAGGGCGATGCGGTAGGGCACGTGGCCCGGACGCGAGGGGTCGAACCCATCGATCAGCGCTTGGCCTTCCAAAGGCTTGCCCGCGATGTGTGAGCGCACCGTGAACGGCGCGCGTTCGCGTTCGTGGTCGAGGGCGGCCGAGATCCAGGCGCGGTTCTCGGGAGTCGAGAAATCGGTGTCGAGCTCGTTGACGAAGTCCTGACCGCGCACGGCTCTCTTGCCCTGCGAGCGGTCGTGGTTTTCGTCGCCTGCGCGGCGCTGCGTTTCGTCGATGCGGTCGACCTCGGCACAGGCCCTACGGAAGCGCTCGCGCTCGCGCGTGAATCCCTCGTCGAAGGGGCGCATGCCGAAGCTCGAGCGCAGGAAGTTGTCGCTCGAGGTGTTCTCGTCGAGCCTGCGCACCAGGTAGGCGATGCCGCTGTTCATCTCGTCATCGCCACAGATCGGCGCGTACACGAGCACGTCGAGATCGAGCCTCGACAGGGTGCGCCGAAGCGGGTCAGCCATGCCCTCGAGCAGCTCGAAGCCCATGCGTCGCCCGGCGCGTCGCTCTGCCCCGAGCACCAGGGCGTAGGCGATGTCGAACAGATTGTGACTCGCGATGCCGAGCTCTACGGCCTCGAGCGCCTCGGGCGTGAGCGCACGCTCGAGCATGCGCTTGTAGTTGGCGTCCACCTCGTGCTTGTGCGCAAAGATGGGAACCGTCACGCCCATGCGCGAGCTATCGACGCGCTCCTGCGCGAGGTTTGCTCCCTTGACGAGACGCATGCGAATCGGCTCGGCCCCGCGCAGCGTGCGCTCCCGAGCCCACGCGATCAGGTGGCGCTGCCAGGCGTTCGAGTCGGGTAGGTAGGCCTGAAGCACGATGCCGGCGCGCACCCGGTCGAGGCTGCGATCGGACAGGGCGCGCTCCATGACGGCGAACGTCAGCTCGATGTCTTGGTAGGCCTCCATGTCGAGCATGATCGTGGGCCGCTTCGAGGGCTCGACGGACAGCGTGGCTGCGTAGATGCGCGCGAGGCGTCGCGCGAGGGTCTCGGCGGTTTGATCGAAAGCGAGCAAGTTGAGCTGACTGCCGATCGAGCTCACCTTCACGCTGAGCGAGTCGACATCGCCGCGTGAGGCGAGCGCGACGTACTTCTGCACGCGTTGCTCGGCCTCGTCTTCACCGAGCAGCGCTT
>CAYNOM010000755.1:0-1676 GCA_964398415.1 uncultured Polyangiales bacterium
TCCGTCGGCGAGGGGCCGGCGACTCCGCCGAACGCCCCATCCACCCGCACCGCGTAGCGCAGCTCCACCGCGTTCGCGCCACCCATGGCGCGACATGTGCGCTCCTGGTCACCCGCGAGATCGAGATCAGTGCCGCCGATGCCGTCGCACACGAACGGATGTTCGTCGGTGGGCTGGGCGCTCAAACACCACTCGCCATCGCAGCCCATCTCCCAGCCCGAGCCGAGGCAGGTGGTGGCGTTGGTGAGCAGGTTCGGGCCCTGGACGTCGCAGTCCTCGCGGATGCCGATCAGCTCATCGCGCAGCGAGACCACCACGGTGTCCGAGCCGTCTTGGAACGGATACTCGTAACGGTAAGCCTCGATGAACTCCTCGAGCTTCGTGACGTAGTCGCCGATATAGGCGTTGGCGTAGTTGTAGCCATCGCTCTCGAAGGGGTTGGCGTTGGAGGTGTCGCTGGTCGTGCCCGCCTCGCCGGCCTCTGCCTTCTGCGCCTTGGCGTCGCGGATGCGCGCATAGTCGATGCCCGGCAGCGCGCACAGCGTGCTCGCCCACTTCGACGGCGCCTCGAGCCAACCCACATCCTCGGAGATGTCCTCGAGGTCGACGCCAAGCTTCTGCTCGATGGCACGGCGGGCCATGTACGCGGCGCGAATCGCGCGCTGCCTCGCGTTGCCGTAACGAACGCGCAGGGTGTTCATGCGCGCGCGCATGGCCGTGTTGACGTTGAACTGCCGGCCCACGTCGTCGTTGTCGAGCAAGAGCACCTTGCTCGCCGCGCGGCGTGAGCGGCTGCGAATGGTGTCGAGGCGCGTGAGCAGCGCGTGGATCGAGGCGTAGGTCTCGTTGAGCGCCGTGGAAGCCTCGTTGACGCGGTCGGCCTTCTCGAGGACGTCCTGCTGAATCCCAAGCAGCGCCAAGCGCTTCTCCTGCTCCGTAGCTTGCTTGCCGAGCTGAAGCTTCTGGGAGACAGCTTCGAGCGCCTTGAGATCGTTCTTCAGCTGGTCAGCGTTGTTGCCGGCCACCTGGTCGGTGATGTTGCCGATGGCGACCTCGAGACCAATCTGGGTGGCGCTGTTCGCGCAGGTCGCGGCCTGTGCTAGCCCCGCGCCCGCGCTGGCGCTCGCGCTGCATCCGGACGGAAAGCCGCACGACACCGTGGGGAGCGCGTTGAAGGTGGCTACAAGACACGACGTCGCCTGGTTGGCGATGGCCTGGCCCTTGCGCAGATTGGCAATCTTGTTCTCGAGCTGCACGTTCTCTAGCTCGAGCTCCGAGTTCTCCTGGTTGAGGGTGTTGATGTAGCTGTCGAGATCCTGAACTTGCAGATCGAGCTCGAGCGTCTCGAGCTTGGTGCGCGCAAAGTCGAACGACAGCCCGATGTCTCGGATCGCCTGAACCACGGCGTCGCTCTGGCGGTTGAGGTTCTGGCTGGCGCTCACCAGGTTTGCCAGCACCTCACCATACTCACCACGGTGAGAAGGAAACGTGCCCGCCCCGGTGCGGATGGCATCGAGGATGTCTCGCGGCACACCGGGCAGGTACATGCGGGTGAGCTGACGCTCGACGCTGTCTGCCGAGCACATGAACGCCTTACGCACCTCACCAAAGTCGTGGACGGAGTTGATCGTGGGGATCTGGGCCCACAGGGTGTCGCAACCGCCAGCGCCCATGGA
>CAYNOM010000755.1:1776-3538 GCA_964398415.1 uncultured Polyangiales bacterium
ACCTTGGTTCCAGCCCAGGCGGCGAAGCCCTCCTGGACGGCGTTGATCCACTGCCCCTCAGTGCAGCGGAGCTGCGTGGTGCCATCGAGGCTGCTCGCGGTGTAGAACGATTCCTCGAAGCCGTAGGAATTCTGGTAGAGCCCGGCGTAAGCGAAGTCGCCCCGCGAACGCAGATCGAGATCCTTACGGAGCCCATCGTCACGCACGTAGGCATTCGCGAAGCCACCGCCTGTCATCAGCTTCAGCGCGTCGATGGCGGTGCGAAGCCGCGTGGCCACGCCATTCGAGCTCGATCCGGCGCACGCTCCACACAACAGCGACCCAGGGCCCCACTTGCACGCCTCCTCGAGGCCCGGCATGCCGCGACAGGGCCAGGGTGCAGAAGCGGGATCGCGCTCGAAGTGCTCGAACACGTCGCGCACCGAGAACCAGCGATTGTTGCCGAGGGTGACCACGAGGTCGTCGTCCTTCTCGATGTACCCGAGGGCCTGGGCGAAAGAACGAAGGTTCGCTTGAGTCGCCCAGGTGCCCCAGATCTCGCGACTCTCGGCGCGATTCATCGTCGCTCGGGCGACGTTGCCGAGCCAACCCGTGAAGGTGTTGCCGGCCGCCCTGGTGGGATAGGTCGGATCCACGGCAAGGCCATAGCGCGTCTGAATCCAGCTTCCCAAGGTCTGGGGCGTGGGCTTCTCGTCGAGCTCTGTCACGGAAAGCCCGAGGGTGTCGGTGACGTAAACCGGTTCGACGATGCCCGCGAAAGGCTCCAGAAGCTTGTCGCACTCGGAGGGCCTCCCGATGAAGGGGCATTGCGTGGGGCAGCCTGCGCCTTCGGGACAGGGCTGACACGGCTGGTACATCCGCTCGTTCGCCGCGCCCACGAAGCGCCACGCGCACAGCGCCTGATCGCCCACCGCCGCCAAGATGGGCTCGCTGTCCTTGCGCGACCCGAAGCAGTCGCGCGCTCCCTCGACCTCGCTCGCGAACTCGCCAAGCTCGGCGGTGGTCTTCTCTAGCAGTCCCCCAAGGTCACAGTCCGCCAGATCGCAAGCCAGCTCCTGAAGGCGACCCACGTTGATCGTGCCGCCGCAGAGTGACTCGAGCTCCTGCGCGGCGTCCTCCGCGCGCATGTCCATGGACAGGCCCTGCTCGATGAGCTGCTCGCCCAGACTGTCCGCGAAGTCGGCAGCCTTACGGGCCTCATCCAAGTAATACTGAAAGCTGCTGTCGATGCTGTCGTCGAGGTTGACGGGAATCAGCTCGTCTTCGAGCTTGACGCGCACGTTGGTCTCGACGCCTGCGCAGCTCATGAGGGGGTTCTCTGGATTGCCGGAGTCCACTGCGAGGATATCCGTGAGTGCTTCACGCAGCGCACCGCCCAGTAGCGGTAACTGCAGCGAACGGCCTGACTCGTAGGTGAACCCGCCGACAAGACGTCGCCCGGCCGCACTGTCAGGCTCCGCCAGGTATAAACGCGTACCGTCTGGAATCTTCGTTGGGGTGACCGACACACCGAAGGCAGCGGCAGGCATCTGGGAGACGGGAAATCGCACCGTTGGACTGGTGCTCACCATCGCGGATGCCCGATAGTCGCCGGGGTCGCAAGGGAGGCCGGCTACCCGTCCGGTTTTCGCGCACTCCAGTCCTGCCTCGCCAATGAAGATCTGGAACCTCGCGGCGACATCCTGTGCGCGCGTGTCGACAACCTTCAGATCGAAGCCGGAGGCTTCCATGCTCACGGAGTACGAGCCCGCCTCAAGCTCGC
>CAYNOM010000756.1:0-3531 GCA_964398415.1 uncultured Polyangiales bacterium
GGGGCGACAGATCGTCGAGAGTGGCTCGATTCCTCACCTCGATCCGTTCTCGTTCTGGAGAGATCCACCGGCCCCCTGGGCCAACTACGAGTGGCTGAGCGACGTCGTGAGCTACGCCCTCTACGCCTGGCTCGGCAGCCCTGCGCTCGTGCTCCTCAAGTGCCTGTGCCTCGCCGCGTCGGGCTACTTGCTCGTGTGGACGACTGCACAGGTGGGCGGGGCTGTGGCTGCGCCGTGCGCCACGCTGCTTCTCGTGCTCGCAACGCCCGCGAGCCGCGTTCGATTCAGCGCCAGGCCTCAGATCGCGGGGCTCTTGCTGAGCGCCGCTTACCTGGCGACGTGGACGCGGCTCTTGCACTGCGGACAACGCCCCGCGTCGCGCGCGGAGCTGCGACTGTTGTCGGCAGGCCTCGTGCTCGCCCACGTCGCCTGGGTCAATCTCCACGGCAGTCACTTGCTTGGTTTGGGCATCACGGCCATGCACCTCATCGCGGCCTGGCCTTCGCGCGTCATGACCCTGCGCGTGTTGGCGATCCTGGCAGCGCAGGTAGCCGCATCATTCGTCTCCCCCTATGGCCCCGCCATCTTGTTCGACGCGCTCGAGCACGTACTGAACCCCATCTACCGACACCTCCTCGTGGAGTGGGGGCCGTTTCGCCCGACCGACCACGCGGTGTACATGGCGTCGCTCGGCGTTCAGCTGCTTCTGCTCATCGCTGGCGCACGAGCCCTCGCTCGCGCACCAGGCCTGCCTCGCGTCTGGCTCGTGCTGTCCTTGTGCCTCGCGGTGCTCGCATTTCGATCCATGCGCTTCGTCGCCGATTTTCTCTTGCTCGCCACACCCGCCATCGCAGTCGCGCTGGCTCCGCGACTCCAGGCTTTCGTCGAGCGACGTTGGCTCTTTCGCACGTCATTCGCCGCGAGCCTCGTGCTCTCCGCCAGCCTCGCACGCAGCGCGCAGCCGGAGGTGAGCATTGGCCTCGGCGAGAACCGGCGCGACCTACCCGCCTACGTGGGCCGATGGATGCACGAGCACATCGAGCAACCTCGCTTGCTCGCGGAGATCGAGGATGCCTGGTACCTGCTGTTCGCGAGCCCGAACACGAAGGTGCTGATCGACGGTCGCGTGCCCTTTTTCGGGGCGGCTTGGGCGCAGCGCATCATCACGAGCATCGAGCGCCCCGTGCTGCTCCAAGGGTTGTTGCGAGAGTTCGACGTCGATTGCGTGGTCCTTCGACAAGCGCGTCCCGCACACAGGGCAGCCGTCCAGTGGCTCTCCCGCACCGACGAGTGGACCCGGGTCGCGATCGAAGATGCCTTCACGCTCTTCGTGAGGACCGACCGCTTGACGAGTGCACCCGACCTGACAACCCGCCTTCCGGAACAGTTCACGCTCGACGTGCTCACCGACTCCGACGAGGAACGTTTAGACACCAGGCGCCTGCTCAGCCAGCTCTCCCCATCCCCGAACCTCGCTGCAACGCGCGGCTGGATCGAGGCCCTACTGACGCTCTCACCCTACCTGCGGCCAGGCGGACGCGATGGGCTCACCTTGGGCGAAAATCCTCAGGCGAACGTCGATCTCGAGCGCGCGCTGTCCGCGTTGCGCGCGGCCAAGCGGGGCTTTCGCCCCCCTCCGATCGTAGACGTCTATCACGCCCTCGTGGCCGCGGAGGCCTGCAGGCTCGAGGAGGCAGAAGACGCGCTCGAACGTGCCGAGATGGACGGTACCACCCGGGAGGTGTTGCTCGTGCGGCTGGAGATCGCGCTGCGCCGTGGCGATCTCGACGTCGTCAAGTCGTTCATCGACAGCGCCGCGCGCGATCCCCGAACCCACGGAGACGTTTGGCTGCGAGCCCTTGCTGAATCACTGGCAAATCCGCCTCGCTGCTGACATCCAACGCTCGGTTAGGTGCGCTGCGGGCACTTGCGCTCACAAACCTGACGGCTGGGAGTGCAACACGGATCGCATCAGCTCCAAGCGCTCGCGCTGCCGCATGCTCAATACGCTCGCATCGTGCATCGCGAGCTCAGCCAGGCGCTCGTGTGCGCGGCTGCTCTCGCCGACAGCGATGCTGCACAGCGCATCCAGGTACAAAAGGCGTGTTCCGACGGAACCCCTAGCCCGCGCTTCACCGAACGCAGCGAGGGCGCGTCGGTGCTCGCCAGCCTGATAGTAGATCTCCCCGAGCCGCTCGAAGCCGAGGGCTGCTGCGCGTGCGTCAGCCTGGCGCGACTCGGATAGCGCCTGCGAAAGCCTGCGCGCCTGGTATGGGTCCGACAGCCAAGCCTTGGCGCCGATGCGAGCTGCGGCCTCGAACATAGGCTCATGGGCATCGGCACCATGGACCGTAAGGTAGCGCCGGGTGCGCGCGAGGTTTTGCTCGGCGTGGGCGCCACGGACGTGTTGGTACACCTCCTGGTCGCCTGCCTTGTACAAGAGCTGCCAATCGGGCGTGGGTCGAATCAGAGGAAACACGGGGCCCTTCATCACGAGCAGCTCCACGCCCCACTTGGCCATCGCGAAGTCCATCGCAGGCACGCGCGTCTGCATCGACAACGTCGCCATGTAGACGCGCCACATCTCGGGGGTCATGTTCTGGCGCGAGTCGACGAACACGCGGCAACGTGGCCAGCAACGATGGATCAAGTATCCACCCCACATGCCGTGATTCATGATCCCGCCTTCGATGCCCGCCTCGTCGACGAAGCTCGCAGCCTCGACCGGGAAGGCGTTGGGCAGCAGCTGATCGCGAGAGGCGATCTCGAGGGCCCGCCGAGCACCGCCATAGCCACGCAGCACGACATCGTCGAAGGTGATGGCCAACATGGTAAGGCTGAGTCCCGCAGGCAGCACCCAGGCCACGCGTGCGTGTCGCGCATCGCGGAGCAAGAACAATAGCGGCACCACGCACAATCCCACGTTGCGCACGGCATGCTGGCTGAGCACGAGATACCCACCACACAAGAGCCACTCCGCGACCGGATAGGCTGCGCGCTCGAGCCCCCTCGCACGCCAGCGCTGCACACCCAGGTACACGAGCGTCACGAGGCTCGGCGCGGCTGCGATCCACACCGTACTCGGCGTGATCCCCGTGCGCAGGATCTGGTAGGTTGGAAGCCACTCCTCGTTGCCTGTCTCGAGCTGAGCCCCGATCAAGGACGCCCAATGCATGAGCCCAGGCACGGTGGTGGGTGAGGCCAAGACGCCGAGGATCGCAGCCAGAAGGCACGCGAGGTGCGCTCGCGCCACCGACATATCGCGTCCAGCCAGCTGTTGCTCCACCGCGCTGCCCACGACGAGCGCACCCAGAGAGAGTAAGAGCAGCACGCTCGTGCCGCCGTGGACGTTCGACCAAATGAGCGCTAGCGCGAAAGCATAGGCCGCTCGCCGCACACGACCCGTGAGCGAGCCCGGCACGAGCAGCGGCAAGCTGAGCACGACGAACGTCAAGGTCCACGCGTCGGGCCGGGGTCGGAAGCGATCCTCGAACAGCGACAGAGTCGCTGCGGCCACGAGCGCGGCCGTGC
>CAYNOM010000757.1:0-3528 GCA_964398415.1 uncultured Polyangiales bacterium
GAAGAAGAAGCTGGTCTCGACGGGTGTGGCCTTGGCGCTCTGCGCGGGGACGGTCACGCTGAGCTACTCTCAGCCGTCGGCGGCGCAGTCGGTCGTCCTCAGACCCGGTGCCCGGCCGGTGACCCGTGCGGAGGAGACGACGGCTGGGCAGACGAAGGCCGAGCTCAGCAGGCCAACTGAGGTCGTGAAGCGCGCCCCCGAGCTCGGCGAGGTGAGCGTCGAGCCGCCCGAGGCCGACCCGCTCGGCCCCGTGTGCACGTCCTGCCCGGGTGGCACCAATGCCTGGCCCGCGGCGGTGGCCGCTGCTGCGGCGGTGGTCGTGGCCGCGACGGAGGTCGCCCATCGCGTGCACGAGTCGTGGATGCCCGGCGTCGGGGACGAGGTGATCACGCCGGATGTGGAGCTCGACCTGGCCGCGCGAGGCCAATACGACGCGCGTCGTTGATCCCCAAGCCCTTTCGTGGCGCCGTCGTTGCGTCAGCAGAGAGCCCAGCGCTTCGCCTCCGGTGCTCCGCACTCTCTGAAAGTGCAGAGCACTTGGGGGCGCTCCCTGCGCCCATCCCTTACTTTTGACCCCAGCTGTTGAGGAAACCCGTGACGAGAGTAAGTCTAGTTTTCGCGGCGGCAGTCGCGCTTCTTTTGGGCTGCACCTTCCTGTGGCCGTCCCACCGGAGCGGAGTCGAACGATGGCTTGCATCCGAGCAGGAGGCAGAGGCGCCTCGCGACGAGCGTCTGCGAGCCACCGAGCGCGGACGCTCGCATCAAGCGCGCTCCGAGACTGACACGCCCGAGACCTCCGTCATGGGGCTCGTCGTCGATGGCGAGGATGTCCCCGTGGTCGGCGCAACCGTTGTGCTCGACGCCGGCGAGACCTCCGTCACGGACGTGAACGGCGAGTTCTTCTTCGCGCGCGTACAGACAGGATCCCACATCGTGCAGGCGAAGGACGCGAGCCGCACGAGCCGCCGCCGAGCATTCCGCACAGACGAAGCGCAGCTCAACTTGGTTCTGCGCTTGGAGCCGCGGCCCCGCGTCGAGCTGAGCGTGATGAATGGTGAGGACGGCTCGGCGTTGCCCGAGGCCAGCGTCCACCTGCGTCCCGTGGGGCGCTCTGGCTCGCTGACGCTGCATGCCGACGAACGCGGGCTGGCGACCGCTGTGGTGGACGCCGGAAGGTACGAGGTCACCGCGGAAGCGCCTGGCTTTGCGCCGCGCAGCGTCTCTATGACTGCGCACGCCGCCAACGTGGCGAGCACGCTGGTCGTGCTCGTGCCGGGCGTCTCCGTTGCCGGAATCGCCGTCGACACGGCGGGGCGCCCGGTGGCCGGAGCCGAGATCGTGGCGCAGGACGCGGCGGCAATCGACGGCACCGAGAGCGTTCGCTACACGTCGACCCACAGCGACGAACGGGGGCGGTGGCGTTTCGAGAGCCTGCGCGCCGGAACGTTCCGATTTCGTGCCACGCGAACGGGCTTCGCACCTGCCACCTCCGCACCGACGCGCATCGAGCGCGGACGCGCCCAGGAGACGTTGCGTGTCACCTTGACGCGAGGCCGAGTCCTCGCTGGCACGGTCGTGGACGCGGCGGACCAGCCCGTCGCGGGCGCAGAGGTCCGTGCCTCCGCTGCGGTGGAGTCCGGATCGCCCGGCGCGGTCCGGTCGGTGAGCACAGACGAGGACGGTCGCTTCGAGGTCATCGACCTTCCCCCAGGCGAGGTCGAGCTCGTGGCGGCGCGCGGTCCCGCGGTCTCGCGTCCGGTCGTCGTTCGTGGGGACGATGGCGAGCCGCGGCTTCGTCTCGACGTGCAGGGGCAGATCGCGGGGCGTCTTTTGAGCCGCGACGGCGCCGGCATCGCAGGGGTCTCGGTCGAGGCCGTGCCGCTGCGACCCGTCGCCTCGCGACTTGCGGCGGGATTTCACACCGCTGTCAGCGACGCGCAGGGGCAGTTCACGCTGAGCGGACTGACGCAAGACGAGTACCTCGTGCGGGTCGCCGAAGGCGCCGTCGCATGGGACCGCCCGCGCGAAGGCAAGCGAGCTGCCGTCGGCACCCGCGACGTGGAGCTCACGTACGACGCCCCGGGCGAGATCGAGGGCTGGGTCAGCGTCCGGGATGGTAGCCTCCCGGACCTGGTCCGGGTGCACGTGGACTGCTCGCCTCCCTTGAGCACTAGCGATGGTGGCGCCTTCCGACTCACGGGCGTCGCCCCAGGACCGCACTGGGTGACGGTGTCGGGGCCCTCGTTCGAGACGCGGGTCTTCAGAGACGTCGTCGTCGAGCCTGGGCTGACGAGCAACGTGGGCGAGGTGCTCGTGGAGCACGGCATGGCGCTGCTCGGAGCCGTGGTCGACGCGCAAGGCCTGCCCGTGCCCGGGGCTGTCGTGCTGGCCGCCGACGCCTTCCTAGGCGACAGCACGCGGCTCGACAGTCCGAGCACCACCGCGAGCCCCCGCTTTCGCTCCGCGCCCTCGGCACGCGACGGGTCGTTTCGACTCGAAGGGTTGTCCCGCGAGCCGATCTGGCTCATGGCGGAGCACCCGTCACGCGGGCGCAGCGAGCCCGTGCTGGTCGATCCCGGAAGCGGCGAGTCGAGCCTGCTGCGCATCGGCGCGAAGGCGCAGCTCGTCGGCGAGGTGTTGCGCGGAGATGGATCCGCCGCGTTTGCGGTCGTGGCCGCGCAACGCATGGGCGGGGACGGCGCGAGCACGGCGACGATCACGCTGGGCGCCGTGGCAGATGCTGAGGGGCGGTTCTATTTCGACAGCTTGCCGGCCGGCGAATACCTCGTCACGGCCATGCCGGCGGGCGGCCGCCATGCCGCCGGTGCGCAGAGCAAGCGCGTTTCGGTGAGCGCAGGCTCCGTCGAGGTACAGCTTCGCCTGCCCGCGGAAGAGGTCGTCGAGTTGGTCGTGCGCCGTGCCGCCGAAGACGCGCCCCTTCCTGCACGCCTTCTGCTCGCAGGACGCTTCACCTACGTGGCGAGCTTCGGGCGTGGCCCCGAGGCGCGGTTCGAGGGGGTGACCCCGGGTCACTACATGCTGTGCGCGATCTTTGGCCCCCGCTCGGGTCAACCAGACGCGGACGCCTGTGTTCCGCTCACGGTCTCGGACGCGAACCGTCAGGAAGTCAGTCTGTGACCGCCGGCGTCCTCAGCGCAGCGGCGTGTTCTGCTTGTCGGCGCCGTCCGTGCGCCTGCGGCGACGTCGGCGGCGTTTTTGCGCAGCGGCGCCGCCGACCTGATCCGAGCGTCCGCTCGGCTGTACTCGCGGCGCGCTTCCACCACTCGCATGCATGGGGCTCGCGCTGTGCTCGCGCGACTTCTCGTGTGGAGTGCTTCCACGACTCGCTTGCATGGAGCTCGCGCTGTGCTCACGCGGCTTTTCGTGTGGAGTGCTACCGCGACTCGCATGCATACGGCTCGCGCCCCGGTCACGGCGCTGCGCCTCTGGCAAATCGCCGCGACGCGACTTTGCTGGGCCCGCGTTGCGTTCACGGGGCGGCTCTTGTGCCGCTCTCGAAAGCGCCTC
>CAYNOM010000758.1:0-3528 GCA_964398415.1 uncultured Polyangiales bacterium
TCGCACACGTCGGGAGCGCCCGAATCCCGCCGCCGTCGTGATCGCGCTTGCCGCGGCCGAAAGCGCGCGCGTACCCTTTCAGGTTCGAGCGTGGCGACCCAGGACAAAGCCGAAGTCGGCGCAGGCCTCGTCGAAGACGCAGCCGAAGGTGGCGTGCGAGTGCGAAGAAGCGACGGCTGCGCACGTGCTGATTGTTCGCGGCCTGCTTGCTCGCCGCCGCACTGCAAAAGGAGTCGCCGATGAAGATCCTCACCATCTCGCTCTCACTGGTCGCGTGCTTCGGCATGCAGGCCTGCGCCTCGGATGCCGAGAGCGAGGCGTCGTCGCCTCCACCGATCGAAACGGCAGCACCAACCTCCGTACCCACCGATGCACCCCCCGCACCCACGCCCGGGCCTGCTGCTGTTGCTCCGGCGCCGGAGCCGCGCCACGGTGGAACCGTGGTGGTCGCCGGTGAGCAGACGGTGGAAGTGGTGACGCACGCCTCCGGCGAGGTGTACGCGTACCTGGCCACGAAAACCGCGCCTGCTGAGAACCTCGGGATTCGCGTCGAGGTACCCGTGGCGAAGCAGCCGGCGCATTCCGTCAGCCTACAATGGAACGCCCGGCTCGAACGCTACGAGGGCCGCGTCCACGATGTCGAGATCGCGCCCGGGCCGCTGGTCGTACAGGTGGTCGTCGGATCGCAAATCTGGGTGGGACAGGCAGCGGCGATCGTCATCGCGCCGGCAGTGGTCGTAGAGGTCGTCCACCGACACAAGAAGCACAAGAAGCACAAGAAGCACAAGAAGCACAAGAAGCACAAGCACAGGTGACCGCGTGGCGTACCGACGCCTCGACTTGTTCACGCATAGCCCTGATGGCAGTCCCCTGCTCAGCGCAATCCTAGGGCGTCCATGCGTTCGAGAAGACTCTCACCAACGGTGCTGCCCGCGCGGAAGAAGCACGGCGGCCTCCCAATGGGCGCGGGCACGACGTAGCTCGCTCCCGCATCCGCCTTGCCGTACGTCTTACCCGTCCACAAGTGGACCCACTCCCCTGCGGGCAGATACACGCTCATCTCGTCGACCCCTGGGTCGAGCACCGGCGCGATCATCAGCTCGGAGCCGAGCATGAACTGGTACTCGTACCTCTGTAGCGTGCGGTCGTCTGGGAAGTGTAAGTACGGATGGCGAATGAGCGGGTAGCCCTTGGCTGCGGCCTCCTCCATCAGCTGTGCGCGGTAGGGCGCGAGCGCGGCGTACAGCTTCGAAAAGCGGGCGAAGTGAGCGAGCGATTCCGCGTCGGAGTAGACCTGAGGGTTCTCCGCAGGGTTGATGGTGTCGTGGGTGCGGAACAGCGCCTGGAAGGCACCCAGCTCGACCCAACGAAGGAGCAGCTCCTTCGTGCGACGCAGCGTCACGATGGGATAGTTCACCGCGAGATAGCCGCCGATATCCCCATGAATCAGCGTCGCCCCCGAGAGACTCGCTGCGACCAGGGCATTCACGACGGTCTTCATTCCGTCATAGCGATCCCAAGTCACCGTCTGATCGCCCAACCACGCGAGCGTCGTCTGGCCCGGAGAGGTCGTGCCAGCCGAGCGCGTCCAAAACAAAGCATCGCCTTCTCGACCCGCCTCGCGCAGGACTTCGCGGTTGAGGCGCGCCCACTCGACGGGCCACAGATTGTGCATCGCGGCCCCCGTTTCGCCCGACGCCAGCACGGCGTCATACGGGAGCGCCTCCCCGAAGTCGGACATCCAGCCCGAGACGCCGGTATTGAGATGCTCCACCATGATCGCCTTGAGCCAGCTGCGCGCGGCGGGATTCGAGAGGTCGACGACCGCTCCGTCGAAGCCACCTGCCCCGAACGTGAACACGTCGCCGGATCCATCCTTGACCAGGTACCCGGCTTTCTCGGCTTCCTGGAACAGGTACCGTGCGTGGTTCTTGTTGCCGGTCGAATCCGCGAGGTAAGGATTGAAGTAAGTCAGCACCCGAATGCCGCGGTCGGCCAGTCCACGCACGAAGTCTTTCCAATTGGGATAGATCGTGCTGTCGAGCTGCCAATTCCACCAGAGACGGGTGCCCGTGAGGTTCTGGCGACGCCCCATCCAGTCTTCCACCCACAGCCCTGCGAGGGGGACGTCGGCCGCTGCGAGCCTGTCGACGAGGTCGAGCACGGCCTCTTCGCCGGCGTAGGCGCGCACGATGGCTCCCTGTTGGGTCCATGAAGGCAGGGGCTGCATGCGGCCGGTATACGTCGTGTACGCCTCGAGAATGTCGAGTGGCTGCTTGCCGTAATACAGCCGTCCGCGCAGCTCCGAGGAGAAGATGCGAATCGTCGAGCGCGTGGACTCCCGTAGATCGAACTCGCAGTACTCCGTGTTCTCGAGGAGTAAGGCTCGCCGCAGGTTGCTCATGTAGAACGGAACGCTGGTGTACGTCGTATGCCATTCACCCGATGCGCCGCCCGCGATGGTCCCGAGCGCGGTGGACAAGGGCTCGAGGCCCCGCCCGTGCCCCTGCTCCTGGACCCAAACGGGCAAGAGCTCTCCTTTGAGGTCCAAGCGACTGTATTGCTGACCGAACCCCCAAAAGCGCTCACTGGCGCTCGAGGCGTAGCTGAGAAACACGCGATTGAAGCGCGCGTCGTCGATGTGAGCCAAGAACGAAAGCTGTCCCGGAGCGACCTCGGCGAAGCGCAGCTCGAAGGCGGCAGCGCACTGCTGAAGCGTCCCCGCGAAAGCGAGCGTAGCGTCATCGACTTGCTCGACAGTCTCGAGGGCTGGCATGCCACAGGTCGACAAGACTTCGTCGCTGATCTCGAACGATGCAAACTCGGACTTGACCTCTTCGCGCCCCTTGGCCGCAGTCAAGAAGTCGGCGCCCCTCGGTGTCGCGAAGAGCTCGTGGTTTGGCTCATCGGCGTGAGCCACCGACAGCGTCACCCCGTCCTGCGATCCGCCGATGCGCACGATGAAGTCGCCCGCGCGATAGGCCCCCGGAGCAACGGCCTCGGGACCTTCCGAGGGCTCATCCACCGCCGCGTCGGATGTGCCTGGGGAAGCGTCGCCTCGTGGGTCGCCGGACGCGTCTGTGCCCTCGCCCCCGTTCCCGCTCGAGCCGCTGTCTGCAGGGCCGCTCGAAACCGGGCCAATCTGCTGTTCCGCTGATGGGCTGCCACTGGCACACCCCGCGAGCGCCATCGCCGCCACCAACCTGAAACCCCACCCCGGCATCGTCAGCCTCCCCCGACCACCGCCCCCTCGGCCCCATGGGCGGATGACCTGGGTGGGCTGGCCAAACCCGATGCGACGCTTGTTCCACACACGCATCTCGCTGGCCGTGCGTCCTCCCACAGACAGCACCCCAGCGTGCCCGCGAAGGGCGCCGTTCTTGAGCGCGATGAGGCGAGGGCCAGGCGCTGGCTGGCACCCCATCCCAGCGAGTTCGGCGGCGGACAAGCTGGGCCCCTCGAAGGGGCCTGGTTGCGAGTCGCGGCGTCGTCGTAACAGTCAGGGCACAAGATGGAGTTAGTTGTTCA
>CAYNOM010000759.1:0-3522 GCA_964398415.1 uncultured Polyangiales bacterium
CGAGCTCGGCGGCACCGGCGATCGTCGCAAGACCAAGGCGACGCATGAGCGCGCGCCGTCCGAGAAACGCGGCTTCCGAGGTGGCCTCGCGCTCCGGGATGTACCAGTCAGGCCGGATGATGGCGGCCGGCCCCCGCTGCCTGTTCGTCATGGCTGTGTGTACGAGCGTACGCCCCACGCGTTACCTCCGCATCGACGCGATCCGAAGGCATCCTTCGCCAGCCCGTGAATGGGGACGCCCGGCCCGGGCTGTGTGGCGCGCCCATCAGATGCGCCCGGCCTGATGCTTGGGCTCCACAGCCGAGACCCAACAGGCCACACCGGTCGAGCCTCCCGCTGGTGGGCTCGATCACCAGGGGGCGTCCTCCGGCGCGGGCACCCTTCTTGCGAAGTGGCAAGCAGCCTGCCCCCTTCTTGCCGACGGATGTGTGATGCCCACGGACGTGCGCTCGCTACTTCAGGAACTGCACCGTGACCCTCACTGCCTTCAAACCCTGGAGGCCGTGCGCCGCGACCTCGTCGCTCGGGGCCGAAACGCAGATTTGGCGAAAGTGCTGCAGTGGTGGGCCACGTTCGCACCCGACGATGCCCAGGCCTCGCGCGCGCTGCTCGAGGCGGCACGCGCGCTGAGCCACGACCCCATGCATCCGCACGTGCTGGCGGTACTGCTCTCAGCCCTGTGGCGCGATCCGGGCCAGGAGGAAGCGGCGTCGGCGACTCGGCGCCAGCTCGAGGCCCTCGGCGACTTCGACGAGCTCGAGCGCACCTTTGCCGAGTGGGCGCTTGCGGTGCGTCGCGAGGGTTGCGCGCCGACCCTGTGCGCCCTCGCCAGCTTCACGCTCGCCCACCTGCGCCTGCAGCATGCAGGCGACGTCGAAGGGGCGATCTTCGCCCTCGAGGACGCCCTTCGCTCGTTCCCCGAGCATCTCGATGCCAAGCGCGCCCTGGCCACGCTGTACGCACGGCGCGCAGACGACCGTGCCGCGAGCGGAGACGATTTCTGCGCGCGAGAGGACAAACATCGGGCCGCGCAGCTGTTCTTCGAGCTCGGTGTATTCGAGATCGGCGAGGCGGCCACGGCGGATCTGTCGCGTACGCTCGATCTCGTTCCAAACCACACGGCAGCGCTCGAAGCCTTGCTGCATCGGCTCGGACAGAGCGCCCAAAAGCTTCACGTGCGGCGCATGCGCCTCTCGGCCTACGTCGCGACGGCCGAAGATCGCGTGCGCACCCATCGCCACCGCTTCGAGCTCGTGCGCACGCTGTTTCGCGAGCGCCTCTACGCGGATGCGGAGCCACACCTGAGCTTTCTCGCCCTGCGTGGTTACGCGGAGGCCAAGGAGCTGTTGGAGCGCCTGTCCCCGAGACCTGCCCCCGTTGCGCCGTTCGAGACGGGGCAGCGCCTGGTGTACGACGAAGAAGCCCCCACGATCGATGTGCGGCGCATGAAAGCCGTGGGCGCCGTCACGTAGCTGAATCGAGGCGAAGCAGTAGAAACTTGATGCGCTGGGCATCCCCCTCGGCTGCACCGAAAAACGGCATCACCTCGGCGCCTTGCACCTCGCGGGTGACGAAAGACGCGGGCACCTTGGCCCACGTGTGCGCGAAGCGAGCGCCGAGCGCGAGGAGCGCCTCGAGTAGCGGCAAAGCTTCGAGCGTCGTGCGCCGCTTGTCGTAGTCGCGCGCCCAGGGCGGATCGATGAACAGAAGGTCAGCATCGAGGGTAGGCACGTGGCGCCGCGCATCGCCGTGGACGAACGTGATGCGCTCGGAGACGCCGTACAACGCAGCGTTGTGCTGGGCCATGCGCAGCCGTTCGGCGTCGAGCTCGATGGCGGTCACTCGACAGCCCGCGCGCGCGAAGCCGATGGTGTTGCCGCCCGCTCCGGCGGTGGCGTCGATCACGCGCAACCCTTGGGCGAGCTTGCCGAGCGCGAGCGCCAGGGCCTCGGGCGTCAGCGAGTAGCGTGCTTCCTCGTCGAGCAGCGCGCCCTTTTGCAGGAAGCCTTGCGTCGTGTTGCGACGTAGACGCGCCTCCGCGAGGCGTCCCGCGCGCACGCTCGCTCGTGACAAGGCCCTGTTGACCACGACTTCGATCGGCTGGCCGTCGAGCCCTAGCCCACGCAAGCGGGCGCTGAGCAACGCCGCGGCCTCGCTACCCAGCGTGGCAGACCACGAGACGCTTCGCGCGTCGAGGTCGGTGGCGCGCCAGGCCCCCGGACCGAGCCAGCGTGGTCCGTCGAGCCAGCGCGGCACAGGCTTCACGCAGACTTCGTGCAAATGCTCGCCCATCCCGCGAGCATACGTATGCCGCGACGCGGGGCGAACCGCTATAACCTCCGCATGAGCCGTGAGCGTCGTTCGATCCGCCCCTCCCAGAAGCCGCGTCCCGGCATCGCCACCACCGCCGCGCGAGGCGTTCGCGCCGACGACGACAAGAGCCGCGGACGTCCCGCGAGCGAGCCCCTCGTGCTCACCTCCGTGTTCGAGTTTCCGAGCATCGAGGCGTCCGAGCCCGCGCTGCGCGGCGAGGGCGGCTACGTCTACGCACGCTACGGCATGCCGAATGGCCGCTCGCTCGAGCACACCGTAGCGCGCCTCGAAGGCGCAGAGGACGCCCTCGCCACCTCGTCGGGCATGGCCGCCATCCTGTGTGCCGTGCTCGCGTGTACCAAGGCCGGCGACCGCGTGTTGTGTCAGGCCGACGCCTACGGTGGCACCCGCTCACTCTTCGAGCGCGACCTCGTGCGCGCGGGCCTCGAGGTGCGCTACGTCGACGCCTACGATCCCGCGAAGGTCGGCGACGCGCTGGCCCAGGGCGCGCGCTGCGTGATGGTCGAGTCGCTGTCCAATCCGCTCGTGCGCGAAGTAGACGTCTCCGCGCTGAGCTGGCACTGCCGCACCTACGGCGCACACCTGTGCGTCGACAACACCTTCGCCACGCCCGTGTTTCGAAGGCCGCTCAGCCAAGGTGCTGACGTGATCGTGCACTCCGCGACGAAGTTTCTCGGTGGCCACCACGACCTGTGTGCGGGTGTGATGGCGGGCCCGACGGCCCTCGTCGAGGAGGCGCGCGGCATCGCCCTGCGCATGGGTTGCCTCGTCTCGCCCTTCGAAGCCTGGCTCGCCTCGCGCGGCATCAAGACGCTCGACGTGCGCATGCAGCGCTCCGACGAGAACGCGCGCGAGCTTGCCGCTCGCCTCTCGCAGCATCCCCGCATACGCGCGCTGCACTACCCGGGCTGGGGCGCCATGTTGTCGTTCGACGTCGGCTCACGCGAGGCAGCAGAGCGGGTCGTGACGCGCTCCGAGAACATCCCCCTGACGCCGAGCCTGGGCGGCACTGAGACCGCGTTCAGTCACTCGGCCACCTCATCGCACCGTGGTGTGCCCCAAGAAGAACGCGAAGCGCTCGGCATCGGCGACGGACTGCTGCGGCTCTCGGTGGGTATCGAAGACATCGAAGACCTGTGGAGCGAGCTGAGCCAGGCGCTCGATTCCGCGTGACGGTCGCTTCCGCTG
>CAYNOM010000760.1:0-903 GCA_964398415.1 uncultured Polyangiales bacterium
AGCTTCGAGGGCGCGTTGGCGCCGCGGATGATCAGCGCGCCACCGGGGAAGTCCTTTCGCGTGAGCGTGTTGGCCGCCGTCCTTCGAGCCGCGCGCGGGCACCCTTGAGGCGAGCGCGGGCGTGGTCTCGATCAACGGGTCGATGCGCGTGCGCACGTTGTCCTCCGCCGTGCCGTCGGTGGGCATCAGGCACAGCATCGGTGCCGGGGCTTGGTGGATCACGTAGCCGATCCAGTTGTTGCCGCTCTCGGTCGCACCGGGCTGGTGCGCCCAGGTCCCGGTTCCGCACGCGCTACGCTTGAGCGCAACGGTGAGTGTCCCCCTTGTCCGTGACAGAATGCGGAAATGCACCGTTTCTGGTTCTGGGCACGGATCACCGCCTACTTGGCGTCCTTCGCCCAGGGTGCGTGGGTCGGTATCCCGCAGGAGGACCCATCGATACCTGCCGCCCTTCTCGTGGTGACCGTGCTGGTAGCGCCCTTGATGTTGCTGTTTGCGGTAGGTGTGCAGGTGGTCAACCCGTTGCTCGCGAAGCAGTGGGAACGCCCGCGTCACCACTCCAATCCGCTTCGCCTCACGCACCCGCTGAACTTCTTCCACTTCGCTGCCTTCTACATGATGGCGGCAGGCCTTGGGACTCTTGCTCACGCGGTCGGGAAGGGGCGGACGCCGGGAACGCTGGACGCGCTTGCCCTCGCATTCGGCATCGGAATCCTGCTGGGCGTTTTCGTCTTCCAGCGCACCTTCTCGCGGAAGATGGCGCCAAAGAGCAACCGCGCCGACTGACCTTGCAGTCAAGCCGATTCTCCGCGGCGCTCCGCGGACCCCCGACCCCCCAAAAATACCGTAGAAACGGCCAAAAAAGAGGGCGCCCCCGGGGCGATTCGAACACCCGCCCGTCGG
>CAYNOM010000760.1:913-3519 GCA_964398415.1 uncultured Polyangiales bacterium
ACGCGCGCTGGGCGCGAATCTTCACGGCGAGTGCCAACGCGCGCTGCGATAACGAGCGCCCCCGAGTCGATTAGAACACCCGACCGTCGGCTTAGAAGGCCGCTGCTCTATCCAGCTGAGCTACGGGGGCAGCGGGCCTTTTGGGCCCGAGCGGCCGCGAGCATAGCAGAGGCTCGGCAGCTCGCGAGTACCTGGCTTCACTCCGCCTTCACTCCGCCTTCACTCTGCGGCGAGTCGTGCGCTACTGGCGTCGAGGCGGTTGATGGCGCTCGTGATGGCCGCGAGCGAGGCTTTGACGATGCTCGGGTGGCGGCCCACGCCGAAGCTCCTCGCGCCCCGTTCGTCGACCACGCAGACGTAGGCGACGGCGACGGCGTCGGCGCCGCTCGTCAGCGCGTGCTCGGAGTAGTGCTCGACGCGGATCGCGTGCCCCGTCTGCGCTGCCGTTGCGCGTGCGAAGGCGTCGATGGGGCCGTTGCCGTGGGCCACGAGCCTCTGCTTCTGCCCGTGCCAGCTCACGTGCATCACGTGCTCTTCGCCCTCGTTCACGCTGCGGCTCTCGTGCCCCAGCACGCACAGCGGGCCCTCGCGGTTGACGTACTCGCGCTCGAAGATGCGCGCGAGGTCTGCGGGCTTCACCTCGCCCTCGGAGCGCTCTGCCTCGCGCTGCACGTGCTGGCTCACGTCGCTGGCGAGGGTCTTCGGCAGCACGTAGCCGAAGTCGTGCTCCAGCACGTAGGCGACGCCGCTCTTGCCCGACTGGCTGTTGACGCGAATCACCGCTTCGTAGGTGCGGCCCACGTCGGCCGGATCGATGGGCAGGTAGGGCACCTCCCAAAGGGCGCTACCACTCCGTTCGCGCGCGCTCAGGCCCTTTTTGATCGCGTCTTGATGGGACCCCGAAAAGGCGGTGTACACGAGCTCGCCCGCGTAGGGATGGCGTGGGTGCACGGGCAGGCGATTGACGCGCTCGACGAGCTGCTTGAGCGCGTCGATGTTCGACAGATCGAGCTTGGGATCGATGCCCTGTGAGAAGAGGTTCATGGCCAGTGTCACGACGCACACGTTGCCCGTGCGCTCGCCATTGCCGAACAGCGTGCCCTCGACGCGATCGGCGCCTGCGAGCAGCGCGAGCTCGGCGGCGGCGACGGCGGTACCGCGATCGTTGTGCGGGTGCACGCTGAGCACGATGCTGTCGCGCCGGCTCAGGTTTTCGTGCATCCACTCGATCTGGTCGGCGTAGACGTTGGGGGTTGCCATCTCCACCGTCGCGGGCAGGTTGAGGATGACCTTACGCTCGGGTGTCGGCTGCCAGATGTCCATCACGGCCTCACACACGTCGCGTGCGAAGTCGAGCTCGGTGCCGGTGAAGCTCTCGGGCGAGTATTCGAGCACGATCTCGGTTTCTGGCATGCGCTCGGCGAGCGTCTTGATCAGGCGCGTGCCCGCGACGGCGATGTCGACGATGCCCGCGCGATCCAAGCCGAACACCACGCGTCGTTGGAGCTCCGAGGTCGAGTTGTACAGGTGCACGATGGCGCGCCGCGCGCCGCGCACGGCCTCGAGGGTGCGCGTGATGAGCTCCGGGCGCGCCTGGGTGAGCACCTGAATCGTGACGTCCTCGGGGATCAGGTCGCGCTCGATGATGTGGCGTACGAAATCGAAGTCGGGCTGGGAGGCAGCGGGAAAGCCCACCTCGATCTCGCGAAAGCCCATGCGCACGAGCGCGTCCCACAGCTCGAGCTTACGTGCGAGGCCCATGGGCTCGACCAGGGCTTGGTTTCCGTCCCTCAGGTCGACGCTGCAGAAGCGCGGCGCGCGCGAGATGACGCGCGCGGGCCAGCTACGGCTCGGCAGCTGGATGGGCGCGAATGGACGATATTTTTCACTGGGATGGGCGACCATGGCGAGCTCCTCGGACGACCGATGGAGGCGAGGTCTGCACATGCGAAAACCCCCATCGGTTGGACCAGATGGGGGTGCGAACGGTAACGGGCGTTTTGCCCTCGTCAGCGGTGCACAGAGCACCCCCCGGTCGTTAGGCCTAGGCCTAGCGATAGGAGGAGAAGCTCGGAGGTGCGCACGCGCTGAGACATGTGAAACGACCCTAGCTCACGCCTGCGCGCCTGTAAAGCGGCGTGAGCTAGCGCATTCTGCACACGCGCCTACCTCCCTGTTGCCATGACCAAGACCCCGCGCAGCGTCATCGATGGGTTCCTCGAGGGTCGTCGTATCGCCTTCGTCGGCTTGTCTACCCATGAGGAGGACTTCAGTCGCATGGTCGACCGAAAGCTCCTCGAGGCAGGCTACGAAGTGGTGCCTGTGCATCCCGGCGTGCCCGCCATCGATCTCCGGCCCGCGTTTCGCAGCGTGTCGGCCATCCCCTTCGAGGTGGATGGGGCGCTGATCATGACGCCTGCCGCAGCATCCCTCGAAGTCGTCGAGGACTGTTTGCGCGCCGGTGTCACGAAGGTGTGGCTCCATCGCGGGGTCGGTCGTGGCTCTGTCAGTGACGCGGCCGTCGCCTACGCCGAGGCCCACGGCATGCAGGTGGTGGCGGGCGAATGTCCGCTGATGTTCTTGCCGCATGCGGAGGCCATCCATCG
>CAYNOM010000761.1:0-3517 GCA_964398415.1 uncultured Polyangiales bacterium
AATGGCAGATGGAGGACTGGCCCAGCTTCTCCTTCGATGGGCAGGGATGGGATGCCCTCTCGAATCCGTACCTAGCGCACCGTCCGATCGAGCTTGTCCTGACCGAGGACCGCACCAAGCGCTTGTTCTTGCCAAAGGGGACGGAGAATGTGGACGAGCACAGAAACATGCTCTTCCATGTGGTGGTCGGAAGCAAGCCGAGCAGCCGCAAGCTGCGCTCCGTCACCACAGGGCTGGGAGCGGCTCACGTGGTGGCCTACGACGAGCAGCTGTCCGCGCGCATGAAGCCTGAGCTCTGCGGGGATCAGGGCTGCCCGCCGCACCGATCTGCCCTGCCGAACGCGCCCTGGGCGGTGGTCACGTCGTACACCGCACCTTCGGGAGCCGTGTCGACCTTCGAGTACGTCGGGCCCTTGCGCGACAAGCTCGGACGCGGCTGGCTCGGGTTTACGGAGCGCTCGGTGACCACGAAGATCCTCTCTGGGGACAAACTCGCCGAGGAGAAGCACAAGACGGTCTACGACCTGCGCTACGATTCCGCGTTGAAGATGCATCCCTTTGCCGGCATGCCGAGGGAGCTGCGCACGACGAAATCGTGGAGCGCCAACAGCCTCTCGGCAGGCGGTCTGCACGATCGGCGCGTGCAGGAAAAGGTGACCACGTACGACCATCAGCTCGTTTCGAGCTTCAATCCAGGGGCACGCTACGTCGCGACGAAGGGCATCTCGACACAGGTGTTCGAGGGGCTCAACGGCGCTGCAGGCGTCCATGCCAGCCGCCGGACCACCATCTCGATAGAACCCGACGCGTACGGCAACGTGACGCGGAAGACTACGCGCCACTTCGAGGGTGAGACCGAGGTGGAAGCGTCGATCGCCGTGACCAGCTTCCGGTCTCCGAATTTCGTCAGCTGGCAACTCGCGAGCGTTGACTCAGCATCTCAATGGGGGTGTTCGAGAACGTACGACGACACGAACGGGGCTTGGACTTACCGCTGCGACCAAACGGCGCCACCAACATCCTTCGGCTACGACTGGCGGGGTCTTCTCACGTCGTCGACGGTCAATTTCGTCGACCGGACGCTGACCACCACGGTTACCGCGGATGCCCTTGGAAATCCTGAGTTCATCGAGACAGCTCAGACAGGTCGCGCCACGACGACCCTGCACGTGCAGTACGACCCGTCGAGGCTTCATCCGCAGCGCATCGAGTACGACAGCGGCCACTTCGAGGAAGTGGCCGTGGATGCGCGCCATGGCGGCATGTACGCCTTCCGAGACCTCGCCGGGCAGGTGACCTCCTTCGGGTTCGACGCTCTCGGGCGGCAGCGTAGCGTGGAGTACGCGGACGGTACGCGAAGCGAGACGACCTACGCGTTGATGACGCCGCCCGCGTCGAGCTCATTGCCGCGCGAGTTCAACGCGCCCGGCGCGGTGCTGCGCGTCACGACCACCGACAAGATGCGTGCCGACGGCACGAACCATGGCACGCACATCGCCGCTTTCGATGCGTTGGGGCGCGTCGTGGCGACCGGGCGTAGCGGTTTCAACGGCGCGCTCGTGCACTCCGAGACGCACTACGATCAGCGAAGCAATCCGCTCACCATGACGCGTCCACACCTGGCCGGTGACACCTCTCAGGGTGTCGTCCGCTATCGCTATGATGAGATCGGGCGCGTGACGGCGATCGAACGACCTGGCCTGGGCCGCGAGGAGTATCTGTGGGCCAGCGTATCGGAGCTCAACCTGATCGATCGCAACGACGTCATGCGGCGCGGCCTGTGGCAGACCTTTCACCCCGCCGCTGCGTTCGTGGGGGTTCAGAAGGGCGGGCTGCGGGGCGACTCGGGGCTTGTCCTGGATGGGCGCGGGCGCACCTTGCTGAGCTTCGACAAGGCGCGGGGCGCGAACGCGTTCGAGTACGGGCCGCATGGGCAGGTCGCCCGGGTCAGCAATGCGCTGGGTCAGGAGTGGAAGTTCGGCTACGACATCGCAGGCCGGCTGACGATGCGAGACACCCCCGATCGCGAGCCGCAGACGACGCCTTTCTATGCGGATGGGCTCCCCTGGGGCGTCCGCGAGAATGGCCGCGAGACGCGCTACGAGTACGATACGCTCGGGCGCGTGGCCATCGTGCACGCACCCGAGGGAGACACCACCTACGCGTGGGACCAGGAGCTGCGCGACGGGGTGCCGTACGAGAAGCCGGGCCAGCTGCTCTCGATGAGCGGACCCGATGGGACCAAGCTCGCGTACACCTACGATGAGTTCGGTCAGCTCGCGGGGATCGAGCGCAACATCGCGGTGCCAGGACTCGGCGTGCAGCGCCTGCTCACGACGATGTCGTACGATCAGGGCCGGCTCGACAGCGTGACCTATCCGTCGAGTGCAGGGGACGCTCCCTTCAGCGTGCGGTACGTCCACGACGCGGCGAGCAACGTGATCGGAGCCGTGGAACAGACCTCACTCGGCGCGTCGCCGCTGTGGAGCCTCGAGCGCGCCTACCAGGGCTATCTGCCCTCCATCGAGCGCGTGGGCCGGGAGACTCGGCAGACGACGTACGACCCCAACACCGGGCTTGTGACGGGGGTGGCGGTGAGCGATGGGCGGACCCAGCGCGGGTTCAGCTACGGCTACAACGCCCTCGGCCAGCTCGAGCGGCGAACGCCGCTCGGGGGCACGGGCCACGAGCGGTTTGAGTTCGACGAGGTGGGCCGCCTGCAGACGGTGAGCTGGCACGAGGGCAGCACGGTGCAAGTCAGAGAATCGTTCGCCTACGATCTGGCGGGCAATCTCGTGGCCTCAGCCCTTGGAGAGCACAGCTATGGCTATCAGGTGGGCCCGACGCGCTCGAGCGCGCTGCTCGGTGCAGGTCCGAACCGCTACGAACCGGATGCGCTCGGGCGCATCACGCACCGCGAGGGGCCCGCGATCGAGGGCGAGAGTCAAGACATCGAGTACACGAGCTTCGATCTGCCAAGCCGCATCACGCAGGGAGCAGACCAGGAGCAGACGCTGTTCAGCTACGATCCGACAGGCGCGCGGGTAGCGGTCACGACCGATGCGGGGACGAGCCTGCTCGCGGGTGACGTGTTCGAGCGGGTGCTCGACGCGGGGGGCGTGGCACAGAGCGAGGTGGCCCGCGTGATGATCCCGGGCATGTACGGGCCCGTGGTCGAGCGCACGCGCGATCTCACTCAGCCGGGCACAGCGCCGGTATATCGAGCGGTGCACGCCGACAGCGTGGGGACGACCTTCATGTCGTCGGACGGTGCGGGCGGTGCGGTGAGGATGCACGCGTTCTCGGCCTTCGGCGTGCAGCAACAGGGGATGGGCGATCCCACAGCTCGCTTCGGAGGACATCGGCTCGATGAGGGGCTCGGCCTCGTGAACATGCGCGGCCGAATCTACGACCCCAAGGCTGCGCGCTTCCTCAGCACCGATCCCATCTGGACCCCCTCCGACCCACAGGGAGTCAACCCCTACGCCTACGTGCGCAACAATCCGCTGTCGTTCGC
>CAYNOM010000762.1:0-3512 GCA_964398415.1 uncultured Polyangiales bacterium
GAAGTGGCGCACCCCCAGCTCGGCTCTGTGGGACAGCAGATCGAGGAGCTCGGCAAAGAAAGGCCACACGGACTCCGGCTCCCAGCGAAAGGAAGGACCGCCGACGTACTCGTTTGCGTGCTCCTCACCTACGCGGCGCGCGGTCGCTCCGGCGTAGACGTAAGCGCGTGCCACCGTTCTCAGATCGTAGCGCGAGTTCGTTCGCGCGCGGTGCGAACGGAGCGCAGCGTCGACGGAGTTCGCGCTGCCGTGGCCCAACAGCATGTGCTCGAGCCGAACGATGTGCGCGGGCGTGAATGACGGATGCTGGAGCAGCTCGCGGCGCGCGGGGCACTCTGTAAACAAATAGCTTGGCTGCAGGTACTCGACCAGAGACCAGTGCTGGAGCGGCCAGGGCAGCGGGTCATCTCCCCACGGCTCAAGCGACGCCAATGCGGCGAAGCGTTGCGCTCTGCGCTCGGCGGGAATAGCGATGATCGCGGGCCTATTCGCGTTGGCACCGACGTTCGCGTGCCAGCCGATGGCACGCACGTACCATTCGTCGCACAGGCGCTCAAAGAGCGCCCGAACGTCGTCTGGAAGCGGCGCCGTGGGACGTGGGTCGAACGGGGAGGGCAGCTTTAGCGCTTCGAGCGCAGGGTCAGGCTGGGTCGCGGCTTCGAGGACTTGGCGCGCAGCCTCGATGGCCGTTCGTACGCGGGGCGCGTCTTCGGTCGCCAGCGCATCGCGGAGCGCAGACAGTGCGATGTCACCGCCGAGCACGCCGAGCAGCTCTGCGGCGAAGAGACGTTCTGATGGGTCGCCCGTACCAAGTAACGACGCCAGCTCCGGTACGAAGACTTCAGGATGGCGAAGTACATGGGGCTTGGTGCGCGTGCGTGCCGCTTCGTTTGCGCCGACGGCCACGTGCGCCAGAGCCCGACTCCAGTGACTGCCGTTGACGCGGCTCTCTTCGAGGCACTCGAGAACGTGCACGAGCTGTTTGCCCTTCGACTGCAAGAGCGTGCTCTCGACCACTTCGTGATGGCGCACGAGCATGCGGTCGAGTCCAGGCATCGCATTGGCAACTGCGCCGTAACGCACCGCGAAGAGCTCTCGCACGAGCAGGTCCGTGGGCTCATGCCCCGCCGTGAGGATGGCCTCGATGCGCAGGTCGTCGATGCAGGGCGCAGCGTCCCGCAGATTCCAGCCGTGCCACGGAACCTCTTCGAGCAGGGCCTTGAGCCATGCCGGCACGTTTGCGGTGTCGCCGTAGGACCGACGCTTGCTGCGACATGCCGCCCACAACACGCCGAGCCGGACGAATAGGCGCGGGTCGATGTCGCTCGGCAGCGTACGAAACCACGCTTCGCGGGGCCAGCCCGCCTCGTAGACCTCGCCCTTCAAGCGGAGCGCTTTGCCGCACGCGCCGTGTTCGGCCATCTCGTGGAGCGCTTCGATGCCCACACCCGTGAGCACGAAGCTCAGAGCAGTTGCGCCCCAGCCGGGCGTCACGCCATCCAAGCGTCCGAGATCCTCGGCCAGGGTGCTCCGAAGCGGCCCGTCGAGCTCGATCGTGCCCTGCGTGATGTCCACGGGGCCGCGCGTCCCCTCATTCCAAGCCTTGGTCGCCATCGTCGTTCTCGATCCCCCCTTCATTCTATCCACGCTCGGTTCCGCCCAGTGGGCTTCGCTGCGCTCGCAGCGACGCGCCTCACCGCGACGTACAGGGCAACGCGGAGCGCACGCGAGGTCGGCCGTTGTCGAGCGCGCGCGCAGTCCTGCTAGTCGGCTCGTCGGAACCCATGTCGCAGACATTCCGACCCCGGCCGCTCGGTCTGTCAGCAACTGTCGAGTGGGGCCGATTTGGTGTGATCGTGCCATCGGCGGCCCCGTTGGGGGCTGACCGCCGATGGCCGCAGACGTAATCTACGGGCTCCATGCGCAGGTTCGAGCTCAGTGAAGGCACTAGCAACAAGTTCTGGCAGATCGAGCGCGAAGGCAGCTCCATCACAGTGAATTTCGGCCGCATCGGCACTGCGGGTCAGAGCCAGACCAAATCCTTTGCGTCGGGTGACGCCGCCCAGAACGAGCTTGACAAGCTCGTGAAGGAGAAGCTGAAAAAGGGCTACTCGGAGGTGGGCTCGGGCGCGGCTCCTGCGGCGGTGGCGCCGGCGTCACCTGCCCCGAAGCCCAAGCGCGGGCCGAAGAGTGAGCTTGCGGGCGACGCCGCACCGGCTTCGGCAGCTAGCAGACCCGTGGAGGCTCCGTCCGCGGCCGCGGCGGTCGTCCAGCTGCCAACGCAGGTAGCGCCGACCGCCACGGTTGAGGTGAACCGCACAGCTGAAGCTGTGCGGTCCTCGCTCTGCATTCCATCCCTCGTGTGGACCGAGGGCGCGCTCCGCGG
Source organism: uncultured Polyangiales bacterium (assembly GCA_964398415.1). Taxonomy (GTDB): domain Bacteria; phylum Myxococcota_A; class Polyangia; order Polyangiales; family DASUME01; genus DASUME01. Next base: position 2,387 of record CAYNOM010000762.1, read on the forward strand.
AGTCGCACCGATACGCGGTTCGTCGCTCGTGCCGGTGCGCAAGCCCGACGGCAAGGCGAGCTACACGAAACTGGTCAAAGCCATGGAGAGGTGGGCCGAGCGCATGGACGCCGGCACGCGACTGCCGAACGCCGATGTCGCCTTGATGCGAGCGGCGCGCGAGGCGTTTGCCTCCGCCACGGCGCCCGCGGAGGTTGCCCTCGAAGCACAGGCGGGAGCGTTTGCGCTCATCGCGCCCATGGTTAGCTGGAGCGACGAGCCACGTGCGGATGACTTCATCCGGTACTGGTCTGCGACGAAGGGCAGCGCGTTTGCGCTCGAGGCGTTTGCGCGCGCCCACGAGATTCCGAGCGATGCGACGGAGGCGGTGCTCGCGCTCGTCCATGAAGCGCCGAAAGACGTCCCGTGGTGGCGTCGGCGTGAGGTGCTCGGCTGGCGCGCCCTGCGGAACCTGCTCGCGGGCACCAGCGATGTTGAGTACGGCGAGCTGATGGCGTGGGCCGAGCGTATCGTGCCGAGCGCACCGCAAACGTTACGCGCGACGCTCGCGATCGCGTTCGAGCACCCGTCATGGTGTGCGAGCGACCTCGCACAGTCGAACACTCAGAATCTGCCAGAGTGGCTGTGGCCGCTCGCCGCCTCGATGGCGAACGTGGATGAAGCGCGCGCTACGTTCGTTCGCGGCGGGAGCGGCTGGTACCAGGCTCGCGCACTGCAGGAGCTCCGGTACGACGTGCTCGCGCGTTTCGGGCTGAGCGGCGCGCCGCTGTTGCTCGAGACGCTCGAGCAGGGCATCGCACACGGCGCAGACTTCGCGAGGTCGCTCGCGGAAGCGCTCGCGCACGTCGTCGCGCCCGAGGTGGCGGAGTTCTTCGTGAAACAGGTTGGAGGCAAAGAGCTGCGCGCCATCGCCGCGGAGTACTTGCAGTCCTACCCCGAGGTCGCGGTCACGCCGCTCGCACAGGCGGCGGTGCAGAAGGGCCTTGCAGGAGATGCGGCTCGCGCGGTGTTGAAGCCGATTGTGGCTTCGGGGCATCCGGCGCTGGCGGTGGCTCGTCAGAGCCTGTCGGCTGCGGCGTTGCAGGTGCTCGACGAGCTCGCCTCCCGCTTCGTGGCAGTCGAGGAC
>CAYNOM010000763.1:0-3511 GCA_964398415.1 uncultured Polyangiales bacterium
CCGAGTGCTACGCCTTCCAGAACGAGCAGAGCTTGTACTTGTGTGACCCCGCGCTCGAGTACTGCCATCAGGGCAAGTGCGTGGCGCACGACTGGCGCTGGAGCGACTTTGCGCCGGCGACTTTCGCGGGACTGGGCAAGGCGCAGTACGCCGCTCCAGGTCTGCGCGACACCATCGCCGTGTCGACGCTACACACGATTCTGATCGAGGCGTTCGGCGTCGAAGACTTCCTGCACGAGCCTGAGGTCGTGGTCGAAGGCCAGGTGACGTCTGCGGGTGCGCAGGCATTCGGGGACGCGAACACCTGGGTCGAGCTCGGGCGCATTCACGTCCACAACAAGACCGCGAATGACGCGGCGCAGAACCCCTATCGGCTCGTCACCTATCACGCGGCCGACCAGCTACGTCTGCGCCTCGTCACCCGGCCGTACGAGAACCTGACCAACACGGCGACGGGCCTGATGGACAAGAACGTGGGCTTCTACGTGCCGCCCTGCTCCGTCGGCGAAAGCCCTGCCGCGTGCAGCGCCCGCCAGCGTCCCTATCGCGACGCGTTTACGCATCGCACGAACGGTTCGCTTGCCATGATCGGCTACCGAATCGGCATCCCCGAGTACGAGGCACGACGCGATTGCGTCGAGCGCTTCCGCGACAGCGCGCAGGGCGCGCCGAACTGTGGAGACACACGCGACGCATTCCAGCAATACCTCTACGGCGGGCAGCCTGCCGTCGTCGTGACGCGTGTCGAAGTGAACGGGCAGAGCGTGCTGGATCCGGCGGGCGTTCGCGAGAACGTGGTCTGCGGGTACCGCAACGCGGGCCAGGGAACAGCGGGATGGCGAGTGCCGACGCGCGACGGGCGTCCCAGGCCCGTGGTGTTCGGCGCTGCGTCGAGCGAGCGCAGCAATCTCGCGTCGTTCTACAACGACGTTCGCGGTGAGCGCACGACGCTGGGTCAGCTTCCGACGGGCCTCATCGACTTTACTCCGACGACAGGCAGAGCTTGGGCCCTGCTGAACTGCAACTACGCCGAGTCCAGCGGGCAGATGGCGATGCTGCGTCTTTCGCTCAGTCCAGCGACCTACAGGACGTCACTTCGACAGTTCTCGCTGCCCGCATCGGGTGCCATCCAAGAGACGGCCAACGGCTGTTTCGTGGAGGTCGACCAAACGCGCACCGAGCCGTGCTTCGAGATGATGGGCGATGACGCCACGATCGATGTCGTCATGCCTGCGCTGGGTTCTCAGTCGAACGGCACCCTTACCTACGACATCTATCGGAGCTTTGGCTATGACGGCCCTGACCAGTAGCGCGCGCACTGTGGCAAGGGCCACGCCAATGAGCCACCAGAGCAATCGACGGCGGGAGACAGACACGATGACCACGGAGACCACGATGACTTCGCGACGACGATCCGCTCTTCTCGGCCTGCTCCCATGGGCCCTCGTTGCAGGGGCGAGCAGCTCTGCGCTCGCTCAGGTCTGCGATGGCACGAACTGCCCCTCGACCTTCCAGATCGAGAGTCGTCCGATCGCAAGCGTCCCGACCCGCTTCAAGTTTCAGACGCGCATCTCGCAGGGCAAGATCCCCGTCGGGGACGCGGAGTTCAGCGAAGTCACGGTGAACCTCCGCGATGGCAACACGGTCGTCTGCCAAGAGAAGCACACGAATGTTCGTGTGCGCGACAGCGTGCTCAACCTCGACATCGGAGGAAGCTGGGGTGCGGGAGGAAACTGCCAGCTCGACGACATCATCGCGGAGAGTAGCGGGCTGAACTTTCAGATCTGTATCGGCAACGCGAGCAATTGCCTCGAGCCCGTGGCGCTCAGCTCGGTCCCTTTTGCCGTGAAGTCCAACTTCGCCGCGCAGGCCCAGGAGGCTCACAAGGCGGATGTCGCGGCACAGTGCCACTACGCCCACCGCGTGACCGCGGACACCAGCTTGTTCGTCACCGAGCGAGTGGGCGCAGGCTACTACGACTTCCACACGCCCACGGCGATGGACGCCTTGGCGATCAACGCGCAGTCCGTGAACGCTGGCTTTATCCAGTGGACGCCCGTCAACCCGGAGCACGGCACTCTTCATCTGTGCAAGAAGGACAACCTGACGAACGAGCTCGTTCCGCTGTCCGAGCTGATGTTTCACGCCGCGCAGACCATCGCGCGCGGCGACATGTCAGTCGACGGCGGCCTGTGGGTCGATGGAGCAGAGGGGGCAAACGTCTCAGCGGATCTGAAAGTGGGCCAGAGCGCGACGATTTCGGTCGACACCACGGTGGGTCGCGATCTGAGTGTTGGAGGCAATGCTACGGTGACCCAGCGCTTGGATGTCGTTGGAGCGACAGGCCTCGGATCTACCCTGGACGTTGCTGGCCCGAGCACCATGCTCTCCACGATGTCTGTGGCGGGGCAGAGCACGTTGAGCGGGGGGGCCATGATCCTCAACGAGGGCGGGCCCGCCGCGGAGCCCTCCCTGACGGTCACGGGACTGAGCCGCTTGCACGGGAACGTCGATGCTCAGGGTGACATGTCTGTCTCCGGAAACCTCACGGGCGGAGGCAATGCCACCTTCGACGGATCTCTCCGCGTGGAGCGCGATGCCAGCCTGCAGTCGAACGCCGTCGTCGGCGGCTCTCTCCAGTGCTCGACGCTGGACGTGGGGGAAGGCGCGCTGACCGTCAACGGCGCCGGTTTGGTCTCGGTAGGCGACGGTGGCGCGCGGGTTACCGGGGCGACCGACTTGCGCAACCTTGACGTGTGGGGCACGACGAACTTCCACGGCCCGGTGAATCTTCCGCCCGATGTCGCGACGCAGATCTCGCTCGCCGACAATAGTATTCGATCCAATCATATCGTTGACGGTCAGGTGCAGAATGCCGACACGGCGCTCGGCTGGTCGCTGTACGCCTACACGCAGACCAGCAGCACGCCCACGGATCGCACGGTGCAGGCGCGCGTCTGCTTTCTGTCGTTTCACCAGCCCAACGCCTTCAATCAGCTCACCCGCTGCCAAGCGTTTCCGGGCTCAGCACCGCAGACCACCGAGGTGCTGGCTCTCGATGGCGCGCCGCAAAGCTGGACACTGCGCATGCAGGGCGCGATCACCTGCATCTTCTCTTGCATGAACTGATCCCGACCCGCACGCCGCGCGCGCTCTTGATCGAGAGGACCTCATGACTGACTGGGCCACATGGCGACTCATCCGCAGGCTGTCAGGCGCTTGCATGCTCCTTGCGGTCCTTGCTGGAGGATGCGAGAGGGCAGAAGACGCGCAAGAGCCACCGCAGGTGACGGCCGCTCCTCCCCAGCCGGGACGAGGGCCTTCGGTGTGGCTCGAGGCGGAAAGCGACGGGAGCGTCGTCACCGCGCGCATTCGCTTCGAGCCGGGGGAAGGGGCGAGTGGACCGCGCGTGGCAGAGCACTACCTGCGCCTGTCCGACAACCTCGTCTGGGAGGATGCCGTCGCAGGTCCGGCGGCCGAAGCAGCGGAGAAGCAGGTCATCGCTCGCCCG
>CAYNOM010000764.1:0-914 GCA_964398415.1 uncultured Polyangiales bacterium
CGTCGCCCTTGACGGTTTCCATTTCGTTGCTTTCATCGAGGTACGCGCGGGTGACCTGCTCGACCTCGGGCAGGCGCGCCTTCGCCAGCCCGCGAAGCGCAACAAAGAACCGGCAGACCTCATCGTCCGCGAGGCGATACTCAACGTACACGCCTTTCTTCTCGGCATCGATGAGCTGGGCTGCACGTAGGATTTGCAAGTGCTGCGAGGCGTTCGCGACCGACATGCCGGCCTGCTCGGCCAACGCCTCCACCGTGCGTGGTCCCTGGCAAAGGAGATCGAGCAGCTCGAGGCGCCTTGGCGCCGAGATGGCTTTGCCGATGCGCGCGAACTGCTCGTAGAGGGCATCTTTGAAGCGCCGGCGCGTCATCGCATGTTCAAATATTCAATCGAATACTTGATTTGTCAATGTGCACCCCTGCCATGCTCGCCTGGCACGCGCGCGGGTCAAGTTCACGGTGTCAGCGAAAGCACCCCAACTATTTGCTTCAAAAATCGCGCGGATAGGTGCGTTCCCCCATCGTTCGCAGCAGCTTCCTTTTCTATCGGGCGTTCGGTCTGGTTGCTGCGGGGTCCATCTCCGGTCCAGCGCCACCCTCGTTCTCCCAGTGCGCGAGCGCACGACCTCTGACAACTTCGGCGGCTGCGCGCTGGTCTTCTATGTGCTCGTCGTCGCGAGCTGCTGAAATCGACGAGCCAGGGGTGCTGGATATCTCGGTCTTGTTCTTCGTGAGCATGGGTGCGCCCTTGACGAGTATCGTAGGCAGCACTAGCGATGCTCGCGTAGCTTGTCCATCGTGCTCTGAAGAGAGGTCTTCAACTTGTCCGCCGCGCCGGCGACAGCCTCAGCTAGGGTCGCAGCCTCGCACGTGACCGCAGTGGGTTTCCTGCCCTCGAGGCGAGCTTCCATCATG
>CAYNOM010000764.1:959-2705 GCA_964398415.1 uncultured Polyangiales bacterium
ACCATTCTTGTCACCGTTTTCGTCGCTGAGATGAACTTCCACACGCGTGATGTGAGCGCTGAAGTGGCTCAGCGATTTGGTGACGGTAGCCTCTACCTGAGTCACGAGTTCCTGATGGCCTTCGATGTTCTTGTCGGTGTTCACTTGGATTTTCATGGGTCTTATTCTTTCGTTGGGTTGCATCAGAATCTATAGATTGCGGCCGCGCCCTTGCGCGTGGGCATCTTCGCCGTGGGGATGACCAAGACCTCGCCACCCATCTTGCTCACCAGCTGACCCAGGTCATCGAGCACGTCATCGACTCGCGGGTTACTCAGCGCGCTGCCGACGACTTTGCCCGTAGCTTCGTCGAGGTGACCAGCGATCTGACGGTCCGCCTCGATGAAGAGCGTGGCGACGCGCCCTGAGGCAGCGGCCTCGCCGATTTGCGCGAGGTTGTCGCTCCCGCGGCCGGTTGCGCTGGCTTGTTCAAACTCGTTCTTCAGCCTTTCGAGCCGCGCCTCGTAATGCGGCTCGACGACCCGCCAGGCAAGCGTTCGCAGGTCGTCGTTCGTCACGGTATTCGGATTGACCTCGATCCCCTCGGCCAGCAGAAGTGGATTGTGACTGACGTCGCGGAAGCGATGATGATGCTCCGGTAGCGCTGCCAGGATGAGCGGCAGGCCTGTGGGGCGCGAGTGGTGCTCCAATACGGCCCGATCGACCGAGCGGAAGAACCTCTGCGCGTCGATGTCGACTTCGTCGGCCTTACCGCCGTGGCTGTGGTGCATCGCGTTGCTCGGCCCGCCAACTCCTCCGTAAGACGCGACCGTCTGGTGCGGCTCGGTGAGGTCCGAGCCAAGCGCGTCGGTGATCGTGCGAGGCACACCAACGGCCAGCTCGATCTCCTCAAGAATGTCGCGATTGCCTTCGAAAAGGCGAATCTCGCTGCGACTCAACCCAAGCACCTGATAGCGGTCGACCGACTGGAGAAACTGCCATAACGGCTTGATGTGAAAGCTGTCGGCCACGACAACCAACTCCGTGACTGAACGCGGCAGCCGGAACACTCGAAAAAGGTTAGGCGCGCGCAGCACGGCTAGCCCATCGAGCGTGTGGTTCCAGAAGTCGTGCTCGTGCGCAAGTGCATCGAACGGCTCCAGAAGCGATCGAGCCTCGGTCCTAGGATAGGCCTGTAGCAGAGATGCTTCCATCTCCTTCACAAGGTTGCGAAACCGAATCGGGTCCTCCTGGTTCTGTGGATGTCGTCGGTTTGTTGGCTGGTACAGCGACAGACACGGTGCCGGGTGAGGGGTGAGGAGCTCGGTGAGCGATTCTTTCGTGAGTGAGGTCATCGTGTTTCCTTGGGTGGTGTATGCGTCCGCCGCGACTCGTTGTACGTCGTCTCGAACATGAGGTGGAGGGTGAAAGAATCTGTGAACAGGCGCGACAAGCCGGCGATGTCCTCACGCTTGTTGGCTTCGATTCTGATGTCGGTGTTCATCGTGTTCTCCTTGGTGTGCTTCAGGCCTTACCAGCCAAGTCGAAGCGGTCTGCGTTCATGACCTTGGTCCAGGCCGCCACGAAGTCCCCAACGAACTTCTGCTTGTTGTCGTCCTGCGCGTACAGCTCGGCATAGGCGCGCAGGATTGCGTTCGAGCCGAAAACCAGGTCAATGCGAGTAGCGGTCCACTTCACCGTGCCCGTGGTGCGTTCACGAATCTCATAAATGCCATCCCCGGCGGGCGCCCACGTGTAGCGCATGTC
>CAYNOM010000764.1:2715-3502 GCA_964398415.1 uncultured Polyangiales bacterium
TTCACGAAGAAGTCGTTGGTAAGAACGCCCACGCGATCTGTGAACACGCCGTGCTTCGTGCCGCCGTGGTTGGTGCCGAGGACCCGCATGCCGCCGACCAGCACCGTCATCTCGGGAGCCGTCAGCCCCATAAGCTGTGTGCGATCGAGCAGCAGCTCTTGCGCACTGACGACGTAGTCCTTCTTGAGCCAGTTGCGGTATCCGTCGTGAATCGGCTCGAGCGCTGCGAAGGATTCCGCATCGGTCATCTCTTCCGTGGCGTCACCGCGGCCCGGCGCAAATGGTACTGAAACGTCGATGCCTGCGGCTTTGGCCGCTTGCTCGATGCCCACATTGCCCGCGAGCACGACCACGTCCGCAATGCTTGCACCGGTGTCCTGGGCGATGCCCTCGAGCACGCCGAGCACGCGCGCGAGGCGTGTAGGCTCGTTGCCTTCCCAATCCTTCTGCGGGGCCAAACGGATGCGCCCGCCGTTCGCGCCTCCACGCATATCCGAGCCACGGAAGGTGCGCGCGCTATCCCATGCCGTGCTGACCATGTCGCTCACCGACAGACCGCTCTTCGCACTGCGCGCCTTGACCGCGTCGACGTCGTACGTGGTGTTGCCGGAAGGAATGGGGTCCTGCCAAAGTAGGTCTTCCTTCGGCACGTCGGGGCCGAAGTAGCGGGTTTTGGGACCCATGTCGCGGTGGGTAAGCTTGAACCATGCACGCGCGAACACCTCGGAGAAGAACGCCTGGTCCTTGTGGAATCGCTCCGAGATTTTCCGATAGGCGGGATCTTTGA
>CAYNOM010000765.1:0-3491 GCA_964398415.1 uncultured Polyangiales bacterium
GCCGGCGAAGCGGCGCAGGCCAAGACGCGCGACTAGAATCGCCCTCCGATGCCCGCCGATTCCACGCAAGAGCTCCACGTCGCAGCACTCGAGGCGCTGCGGCAGCACTACGACACGGCCACGCCTGCGTTCGAGGTGCTCGGACAGGGCGGGGCCGCCATCCGCCGCGCGATCTGGGCTCCCGGAGTCGAGACGCGGGCGCAGGGCTTTGCCTACCTCGACCAACGGATCGCGAGCGACGTGCGCGCGAGGGTCTCGAGCGATGCCCAGCCACGCGTGCTCGACCTGGGCTGCGGTGTCGGCACGAGCCTCATTCGCATGGCCTGCGACGCAGGGTTTCGGGGTGTGGGCGTGACCATCAGCGGTCTGCAGGCCGAGCGCGCCGAGCGCTACGCCGAGGCCGCCGGCGTTCGCGATCGCGTGACGTTTCTGCACCAGAGCTTTACCGACCTGCCCGACAGTCTCGGTGCCTTCGATGCGGCCTTCACGATCGAGGCCTTCGTGCACGCTCCAGGGCCGGACGTGTTCTTTCGCCAGGCGTCTCGCCGCATCAGACAGGGTGGGCTCTTGATCGTCTGCGACGACATGCTCACCGCGCGCGCTCCAACCTCTGCGCGCGAACGCCGCTGGATCGAGGAGTTTCGCGCCGGTTGGCTCGCATCTTCCCTAGTGACCGACGCCCAGGCCATCGCCTGTGCCGCGCAAGCTGGCTTTCGCTGCGTGGTGAACGACGATCTGACGCATTATTTGGAGTTGAGACGACCGCGAGATCTCGTGATCAGCGCGCTCGTTGCCGTGGGGCGTCACCTGCCCATCAAGCATCCCGTGTGGCTGTCGTGGTACGGAGGCAATGGCTTGCAGCTCAGCCTCGTTCGCGGCACCATCGCCTACCGATATCTGGTGTTCCAGCGGTTGTGACCGAGGCGCGTCGCTCACACGATCACGCACGCGCTGATCACGTGCTCGCCTACTACGACCAGGCGCCCTGTGTAGAGGGTGTCTTTCGTGGCGAGGTGCTCGATGTCTTTGGTCAGCGCGATGGAGAAGGAGCCTTCGTCGTCGAGCGTGAAGTGCGCGTCGTGAAAGCCCACCCAGCTCTGGCTGATGCAGTACTGGGCCTTGTAGAACGCCTCTTTCGCGCTGAAGAGCTGCGTGGCTCTGAGGCGCGCCTCGGCGTCGCCCGCTGCCCCGATCCAGGCGATTTCGTTGTCGCTCGCGATCTGTCGCCACAGCTTGTCGTGCACGCGCGTCTTCACCTCGGCATCGATGCCGAGGCCGCGCAGCGCCCCGCGACGCGCACACACGGCTGCCACGTAGCCATCGGCGTGGGTGATGCTTCCGACGAAGCCCGTCGGCCAGGCCACGGTGCGATCAGGGTTCGAGGGCAGAGCGCAGGCGGGGGCTCCGAGGGCCGCGAGCGCTCGACGTGCGCAGGTGCGGCCCAGGGCAAACTCGACGCGGCGCTTGTCGACGGCGCGCGCGAGACGCGCCTCCTCCTCTGGAAACAGCGGTTCTGCACGCTCGGCGTCGAAGAGCTCAGCGCCCTCGACCGCTTCGGGAAAGAGCGCGCGAACCTCTTCCCGCATCAGCTATAGCGATCGTTGCGCCAGGGATGGGCGCTGCTCGAGTAGCCGCGCTGCTCCCAGAAGCCGAGCTTGTCTTCGGTCATCAGCTCGATGCGGTTGATCCATTTGGCGCCCTTCCATGCGTAGAGCTGGGGCGTGATCATCCGTACTGGACCGCCGTGCTCGAGCGGCAGGGGCTCGCCATTGGCGCGGTGCACGAGCAAGACGTCGGGCTTCATGCACTCGACGAGCGAGACGTTGGTCGTGTAGTCGTCGTAGGCGTGGCACATCACGTGAGTCGCCTGCGCGCTTGGCACCACGAGGGCCATCAGCTCCGAGAAGCGCACGCCGACCCAGGTGATGTCGAGCTTCGACCACGTGGTGACGCAGTGAAAGTCGCTCGTGTCCGTGACCTGCTCGAGCGCCATGAAGTCATCGAAGCCCAGCGTCAGCGGGTGCTCGCAGGCGCCGTCGATGGTGAGCTTCCAGGCGCTCGTCGCCACACTCGGCTTGTGGCCGAGGTCGAGCACCGGCCACTTCTCGGTGATGTACTGGCCCGGCGGCAACTGAGGCATGCCGTGGCGGTTGGGCGGGCCCTTGCCCTGGGGCGTCGGGTCGCTGCGCGCGGGTGTTTTCTCGGTGGCCGCCTCGAAGCGGGCCTTGAGCTTCATGCGCGCTTCGACGATGCGCTCGAGCTTGTCTTTGCTGCTCACTCGCCGAGTATAGCAGTCGTTTCTCGGCTCAGCGCTGGGTGGGTGGGAAGCGACTGCCACGGGCGCCCACGGGCCCCACGAAGGGCAGGGCGAGGTCGTGAATCGCCCGCCTCAGCGCCGCAAGTTGCGCCGGATCGCGGAACACCTCCGGCGGGAGCTGGGTGGCGGCAAACTTGCCTGCGCGGATGCGCACCACATCGAGCGGCGACAGGCTCCTCCCGTCGCTCGAACTCGAGGCCAAAGCATCGACGATCTGCGCGACGCAGCGCGCGAGCCTCTCGTCGAGGTCGGTCGATCGCGTGCCTCCAAAGCGCGCAATGAGGTCGCCAAGCTCGTGCCTAAACTCACGGCACTGCGCTTCCGAGGGGGCATTTGGGGGGCGCTTTTCCATGCTCAGTACCAACTCTACAGCGCGATCGAAGTGCTGCAAAAAGCCTCCTTTACACCGAATCGCCGCTCTTCCTACAACCAGCGCGCTTGGGAGGTGGAGCGTGCTTTCAACTTGGCGTGGCCTTTTGCTCGGGATGTCTCTGTCAGTGGGTTGCGCGGGGGCGGTTGGCGATGACGATGGCCTTGGGGCAGGCGGCACAGATCAGAGCGTCGACCCCGCGAGCGGTGCGGGATCCGGCTCCTCTGGTGGCGGAGCGTCGAACGGCCAAGCGGGCGCGGGCGACGACGCTGACGACGCAGGCGCGGGCGGTGGGGCGCCGATGGCCGGCAAGGGCGATCGGGGCGACGACGTGCCCGACTCCGCGCACTGCGCTGACGTGGCCGACTGGGATCCGCTCTGGGCCCAGTACGAAGACGAGGTGCTCGTGCTGACCAACGAGGCCCGTGCGCAGGGGCAGAACTGCGGCAGCGAGGGCCGCTTCGGCCCGGCCTCGGCCCTGAGCATGGAACCGCGTCTGCGCTGTGCGGCACGCCTGCACTCGCTCTACATGGCCGAGGTCGCAGACGACTTCGATCACGTGACGAAGGCGGGCGTCGATCCCTTCGAGCGCGTGCAGATGACGGGCTACGCGTTTCGCGCAGCGGGCGAGAACATCGCCGTGGGCTCCCCCTCGCCGCGCGAGGTCGTCAACGGCTGGATCGACAGCGACGGTCACTGCGCGAATCTGATGAGCACGAGCTTTTCCGAGATCGGCATCGGCTACGCCTTCGGTCGTTGGGATACCAAGCAAGTAGGCGTCGTCGACGCGCCCTATTGGACGCA
>CAYNOM010000766.1:0-3491 GCA_964398415.1 uncultured Polyangiales bacterium
CGCAGAGCGATGCCCATGGCCCCATTCACTTCGATGTCGCCGGCCGCGATCTGCTTCTGCCCGGAAGCTGCGACGAGCTCGGGCTGTTCGACGTCGAGTGTCAGGAAGGCCACGTGCAGATGACGCCCCTGCAGAGCTCGCTTCAGATTGCCAACGCGCTCTCCGCCGAGCTCGCGCTGACTCGCGACGAGACCTTGGCCCTCGAGCGCGTGATCCCGTGTCGCGTGGAGGGGCTCCAAACAGACTGCGTCGTCCGACGTTACGAGCTGCCCTTTGGCGACATGCTGCACGTCTACTACGCGGCCCTCGAGGTGCGCGGCGTGCCGCTGCTGTTCGTGTGCGACACGCGGCAGTCGCGAGTGACCCTCTTGCCGGGAGGCATGTGCCAGCAGTTCTTTAGCTTTGCCGAAGGGGATCTCGAAGAGCCCTATCGCGAAGAAGGCGCAGAGTAGCCAGCCAAGTGCGGTAGGCCACGAACGCTCCTGCACGCCCCGGCAGCAGTGCATTTCGTGAGGCAACGGTGACGAGCCGGGTCGCCTGGTTTGAGGCCCCTTGCCGAGAGCCCCCCATCCGATGCCGGCGCGTGCTGGCCGTGGAGTCTAGCGTTGTCCAGGTCTTCCCTCCTGTCGTTCCTGCTCGCGTGCCTATTGTTGAGCTGCTCGAGCACGCTCGAGGCACGCCCGTCCAGCGATTCCCACGCCGCTCGCAGCGAGGTGACCCCCGCCGTGCCTCTCGTGCGCAAGGCGAGCGGCGAGCGTGTGGCGATCATCGCGCATTCGCGCATCGACAGCGCTGTCGCAGAGCATCTGGCGGCCCTCGGGGCGCCGCTGAGCACGCAGCAGATGCCCGTCCGCCGCACGCTCGAGGAGTTCCATGCGGTCGCGCTGACGTTGCCCGAAACCGTCGTGCTGTGGGTCGACTCCGCGACTTCCGCGGTGTCGGCGCTGCGCAAGAGCGACGGAACGCTGTTGACCCGCGGGCTGCCGGCCGAGGCATTTGTTCGGTCGCCCTACGTCGCAGCCCTGGTTGCCAGCGAGCTCCTCGAGCTGTTGCAGCAGACACCGATGGCCTCTCCAAACCTTCTCCCTTCTCTCACGGTTCCCTCTCGCATGGAGCCCGTCGGCTGGCACGGCGAAGGCCCAGTCGGTCCAGGGACAACAGAGCTGAGAGGCTGAGCTCGTGGCATCGGTGAGCCGGTGCAGGAGGGTTGAGATGTTACGTTTCGAGATGCTTCGCGCCGCGGCGCTGACAGCGATGATCGCGGTTCCCTACGCTGCCGGATGCGGCGCGGAGCCCGTCGACACCGACAGCTGGGACGCCGCGGTCGACGACGGCGTGTCCAAGGCGTCGGCCTGCGATGACCGGTGCAGTGCCACTTGCCGGTGCGAGGTAGGCGAGGGCGACTGCGACTCGGATCGCGACTGCGTGGCGGGTCTGTTTTGCCCTCCCGACGGCCCAGGGATCGAGCGCTGTCAGGCACGCTCCACCCCGAGCACGAGCTGCGCCGGCAAGTGCAGCCCAACCTGCCGCTGCAGCGCAGGACAAGGTGACTGCGACTCAAACAGCGACTGCGCGGCGGGCCTGGTTTGCCCCCCCGACGGCCCCGGAACCGAGCTCTGTCAGGCTTCTACCGGCGGTGGTGGTGGCTCTGGGAACACGGGCGGGAGCGCCGGCGAGGGCTCGACCGGCGGCAAGGGCGAGCTCAAGATCGTCGTGTTTTCGGTCGGCTCGGCCGACTCGGCGCTCATCGTCCTGCCCACGGGCGCCACGATGTTGGTGGACAGCGCGACCGCGAGTAGAGCGAAGAGTCGCGTCATCCCGTTTCTGAAGCGTCACGGCATCAATCGTCTCAACTACTACGTCGAGACCCATCCGCATCCCGATCACGAAGGGGGCAGAGAGCCACTCAGGTCCGCCGGGTTCATCACCAGCTCAACCCAGATGTGGGACTGGAAGGGCATCTACGCACCGTCCAGTGCCAAGAAGACCTTCCAGTATGGCACCACCCTCAATCTCGAGGGGACCAAGGTGTTCATCTACAACCATCGCGACACCTCGTTCCACGGAACGGACACCAACTACAACAGCCTCTCCTTCCGCATGGAGTACAACGGGTTCGTGTACTCGACGACGGGAGATGAGGGGACCAAGTCCCAGCGAAGGTTCCTGGAGAAGAACCCGAGCCTCGTGCGTGCCCACGTGCGCAATACGGCCCACCACCTCTGGGGTCCGGTGCTCCCCGCATTCGACAAGGCGACAGACCCGGTTCTGTTCATCGTCTCCTCGGAAAACTCGGTCAAGGAGGAGTCGTCGTGGCGGACCTTCATGAACACGGTGGACGACATGAAGAAGAGCGGAAAGCGCGTGCGCAAGGTGGCGTTCACGCCGTCTGACGGACACGTGATCGTGCGCGCGCGCGACGGAAATGATTGGAACTACAGCTTCTGCTCCGCCCTCGACTCCTGCATCGTGCCGAACCTCCGTTAGGAGGGAGTGCTCGAGGGGGCTCTTCTCGTGCCCGTGCCCCGTACGTTTGCGGGCACGGGCACGTCGACGTTTGGCGACGCGCATGCTGCTCGTGCTCGTGCTCGCGGCCGTGAGCGCTGTCGTCCGAACGCTCGCGCTTTTGTGCGCGCCTTCAACGCGAGCGCACGGAGGCCCGTTGCCGGCCGCCTGCGGTGGACACGCTCCTTGCCGGTGCTCGGCTTCGCCTGCGCTCCTCGGAGCATGTCCCCCTGCGGCGCCCCCGAGCTTCGCCAAGCCGAAGCTCGGCGGACGTGTGGTGTGCTGAGACGGCGGCGTGGGAGCCGGATGGGGACGCCCTCGTAGCTGGGGTGGCGAGCGTGTTTCGTTGGAGGCGCAAGAACACGCGAGATCGCGCGAACTGCATGTCGTGTGAAGCGGGGCGAGAGGGTGGCGAGTGGTCTCGCTTGCATGCGGAGATCTCAGCGGCGCCGGTGTGACGATGTTGCGCCACTGGTGCGACAAAGTGAGAATGCCTGCCTGCCATTGGTTGTGCCAGACGAACTCCGATCAGACCCGCGACTGCGCTCCGCGCGATTGCGGCCAAATTCAGCGCGCATTACTCTAGCCGAATTAAGCAACGGGAGCAGAACGCAATGAAGCCCTGGATGGTCGTCGTGGTGGCAGTCGTGTCCGGATGCGTGGGAGCTGCGGCAAGCCAGCTCGTGATTCCACCGGCGCGCGCGCAGAACGTGCAGCGGTGGGAGTACTTCTGCATCGGGAGCATAGGAGACGAGCAGGAGTTCCTGACGGCTGCGAACAAGGCAGGACAGGCCGGTTGGGAGATGGTCGGCGCCGCAGCTGCCGCAGGCAATCTTGCCTACGGGTTTGGATGGTGCTTCAAGCGTCCTCTGCCCTGACGCGGCGCGACCGCTTCGGTGACGCGGTCCTTGCTGTGAGACCGCGGGAAGCCGTGGTGACGGTCCTTCGAAACTGAAAGATGTCGCGATGCCATCGGTTGGCCGGCC
>CAYNOM010000767.1:0-2917 GCA_964398415.1 uncultured Polyangiales bacterium
TCGGAGCCGCGCACGCGATCGACGACGTATCGAACACGCAGCACGTGCGGTGCGTTCGACTCCTCGGCTTGCTCGAGCGCATAGCCCGCGTGTCGCAGCTCGGAAGCAAAGCTTCGGTCGAAGACCTGTTCGGTCTCGCTCTCGAGCACGATGGCGTGCTCTGCCGGCTCGTACTGCTCGGCAAGCTTTTGAGCCGCGTCGTGCGCGACCGCACGCTCGATGGCTGTGTCGCCCTTCGGCAGGAACGTCCCCGAAGCAAGCGTGCTGCCGCAGCCGGCAAGCATCACGACGGTCAACCAGAACCAGCGCATGACGCCCTCCCCTCCTACAATCGCCGGACGCGCACTTTGCGCTGGCTCGAGCCGACGCCGACCACGAGGTCGGCGACATCGAAGACCATGTCGACGATGTACTTCGTGCCATCGACGTGGAAGTTCACTTGCACGACGTCGTCGTCGGTGAAGAGACCTCCCTCCGCCCGCACAACGAGCAGCGTCGGCGCCTCGGTCTGGCGCATCGCAAACGGCATCTCGATCACCGTCTGCATGCCGTCGTTGTAGACGCGGACTGGCTTCCAAGGGGGGCTATCGCCTTCGAGCTCGTAGTTGAACGAGAGCGCTCGCAGGACGTCGGTCCGCACTTCGGTGCGAGGCCGCCCCGGCCCCGGCGCATGCGCTGAGGCGCTCGGCACGCGCGGGCTGGGACCAGACGACAGCTCCGCCCAGCGCGCTTGAGCCTCCCCGGGGTACGAGAACGAAACGCTCGCCATGAAGCGCTCGCGGTCGGAGCTGAGGCGCATTCGGTACGTCCGCCGGTCCGTCGTTACGACGAGCGACGTCCGCAGGCCCACGTCCATGGGTTTGACGATGACGTGCTGGACCTCGAGCGGAGGCGCACCCGTGACCGCCGGCTCGACCGACCAACGCACGTTGTCGCCGACCTGTACGGAGTGGACCTGCTCGCCCGGTTGAAGCTCGACGTCGCAGACTTGCAGCGGTGCGCAGATCACGACCGGCAGGCTTGCGCCAAACACGAAGCGCACGGACTTGTCCGCGCTCACGACGGGCTTGCCCGACGGGCCCCCTCGAGGGCGGTTGGTCTCGAGCGCCTCGAGCACTTCGGCCTCTTCGGGCGTCGCGCGCAGGTCGCCGTCGCTGAAGTAGACGTCATCGGCTCGCTGCGCGTGCGCGGCTTGTGCGACCAGCAGGGCGAGAAGGATGCAAGGGCTCTTCATTGACGAGCCTCCAGGTGTTGGCGCCGACTCCACGAGAAGTCGCGCACGTAAACGCCGAGGGGGTTATCGCGCAGGGCCTCCTCGGAGGCGTGCTCTGGCGAGGCCTGGTAGACCTGCACGAGCGCGCGCATCTCGAACCGGTCTTTGCGCTTGCCGCTTGGGCGCTCGTACACGGTCTCGATCCAGTCGACCTGCCATGACTCGGGCGTCTGCTGCAGGATCGAGGTGATCTCCGTGCTCACGGTCTCGCGCTCCGCTCGCGCGAACGGCGTTTTGCCCTCACTCGCATTGAGATGCTCGGTCATCTTGCCGGCGGCAGGGTCCTCGGCCGAGAGCATCGCGTAGACCCCAAAGACCGCTGCGCGCTGCACTCCGACGTCTGCGCTGACTCGTCGTGCGAGCGTGATGAAGTTCTCAAGCTGAGCCTGGACCACGGCTTTGCTCGCAGGCGCCACGTGGTCAGCGCGCTGCACGGCGCGGACGTGTCCGGAGCTGTCGACCTCAACGACGTAGGGCACAAACTTCGACTGCCCAGCCAGGTGCACAAGCCCGCTCACGCACGCGAGGGCAACCAGCAGGCTCAGGAGCCCGACGGCCTGCCACACGGTGCGGTCGGCCACGAGGCGGCCGACGTGGTCGTTCCACGTGCGTCGAGCCGCAAGATAGGGGTTGTCCTGCACGCGCTCGCGCGGTGCATCGACAGCCGCTTCGGATGACGAGCTCATGCGGCCGCCTCCAGTCCCGCGACAGACCACTGCACGCCGTGCGCCTTGAGCCAGTGCTCGACCCACCCGTCACCCCACTGCGCTTGCAGCTTCGAGATGCGCTCGAGGTCCTCCTTGCCGGACGCGCCGCACAGCGCCAGGCCGAGCGGCCCGAGCGCAAGCTCGTACAGACGCCGGCCGTGCTCGGAGACGTAGTAGTAGTGACGCTTGGGCGTCGCCGTCGCAATGATCTCGATCTGCCGCGCGTTGAGGCCCATGCCCTGGTAGAGCGCCGTCGCGCTCTCTTCACGAGCGTTCGGATTGGGCAGGAAGATCTTCGTCGCGCAGCTCTCGGTGAGAACGTCGAGGATTCCAGACCGCGCGGCGTCGGAGAGGGACTGGGTCGCAAGCAGCACCAGGCAGTTGGCCTTGCGCAGCACCTTGAGCCACTGACGAATTTTCTCGCGGAAGACGGAGTGGCCGAGCATGAGCCACGCTTCGTCCAGGAGGATCGCAGCGGGCTGGCCCTGCAGCGAGCGCTCGATCCGGCGAAACAGGTACCAGAGCACCGGCAGCGCGAAGCGGTCGCCGAGCGCCATCAGCTCTTCGATCTCAAACACGGTGAAGTCGGACAGCGACAGCTCGTCTTCGCGCGCATCGAGCAAGTGACCCATGGCGCCGTCCACCGTGTACTGCTTGAGGACCGCTCGGATCGTGGAGTCCTGAAGCGTGAGCGCGAGGTCGGTGAGCGAGCGCGAGCCGGTTGCGTGCATGTTCAGGATCGCGCTCGCAATCTCGTTACGCTGATCGGGTGTCGTCCGAACGTCGTTGAGACCGAGGAGCAGATCGACCCACTCCATCGCCCACGCGCGGTCGCCCCGGGTCTCGAGAAACTGCAGGGGCGCAAAGGCGAGCGCGCCCTCCCCTCCGACAGCGAAGTGAAGACCCGAGCGACCGCCAGTGCTTGCACGAACGGCGC
>CAYNOM010000767.1:2927-3486 GCA_964398415.1 uncultured Polyangiales bacterium
ACCAGCGGGTACAGAGACATGCCCTTATCGAACGCGTAAAGCTGCATGCCCGGGTACCGGCGCAGCTGCGCGGCGAGGATGGCGAGGTGGGTGGACTTGCCGGCGCCGGTCGGCCCGAACATCAGCGTGTGGCCGACGTCGCGCACGTGCAGGTTCAGCCGAAACGGCGTCGCGCCCGTCGTGACGCACTGCATAAGGGGCGGTGAACCCGGTGCGTAGTACGGGCACGGGGCCTGGCTCTCGCCCGCCCAAATGGTGCTCGTCGGCAGCAGATGCGCGAGGTTGAAGCTGTTGAGCAGCGGACGGCGCACGTTCTGCACGCCGTGGCCGGGCAAGCTGCCGAGCCAGGCTTCGAGCGTGTTGACGTCTTCGATGCGTCCCGCGAATCCAAGCCGCGTCACGATCCGATACGTCTGCTCGGCTGCACGCGTCACGACCTCGCGGTCGGCGTCCATCAGGACCACGCAGCTCGTGTAGTAGCCCTGGGTCGCAAGACCGCTGTTGACGTCGGCGATTGCAGCTTCGACGCCATCAACGCCATGCTCACGCCGTCCGATCC
>CAYNOM010000768.1:0-3479 GCA_964398415.1 uncultured Polyangiales bacterium
GCCTGTTGAACAATGGCCCCCGACGCTGGCCCATTCACGCACACCCGTGGTCATCGACTGTGCTTGCAGAGCACACCCGTGCGCCGCTCGCCGCAAGGTTCGTCCGAGCCCTCTCGGAAAAGCGTCCTCTCCCTGCGTGCTTCGGCCTTCACCCCGAGTGCGCTGTCACTCGGCATGTGGCTTGCTAAATCGGGCCGCATGAAGATGCCCAGACTGGGCCTCCCCCTGTGCCTCGCGGTGCTGACGCTGGTCGTCGCACAGCCGAGCGCCCGGGCCGACGAGGCGCAAACCGACGAAGAGCCCGCCACCGAGGTGCTCGAAGCCACCGTGATCGCCCTCGACGGCGACGATCTCGTGCTGGACGTGGGCAGCGCCCGCGCGCGCGAAGGCGCCGTGCTGACGCTGTACCGCACCCTGGAGATCAAACATCCAGTGAGCGGCAAGACGCTGCGCGATCGTTTTCCAAACGGTCAGGTGCGCATCGTGCAGGCGGGCGAGGCGCTGTCGATTGGCCGTCTGCTGGAACCACCACCGCGCGCACCGATCGTCGGCGATAAAGCCGAGGCACCCGCTGCAAGCGTCGCGCAAAAGCCCGCTGTCGAATGCGACACGTGCCTGGCCGTGCAGACTGCGCAGCGCGAGATTCTCGAGGTCTTCTATCGCACGCTCGGCAAAGCGCCCGCGGAGCGCGTCTCCATCCTGAAGACCTACCTCGAGGCGAATCCGAGCAGCGCCTACAAGAGCTGGATCGACTACGAGATCGACTACTTCTCGACGGCGCTGCACGAGCGCTCTGCGCTGAAGCTGGCCGAGCGGGCGCGCGATGCTGCGGTGTCGGCGCTGGTCGAGGTCGAGCCCCTCACGCAGGTGCGCGCAGGTCTTCCGGTGTCACTCGGCGTCTACGTGCCGCCGGAAACCGAGGTGCGCTCGGTGCTCGTCTACCTGCGAGGCTCAAAAAAACGCGAGTACGAGCGATTGAGCGTCGCGCTGGATGCCGTAGGCCAGGGCCGCGCAGAGATCCCTGGCTCCATCGTGAAGGCCCCAGGGTTTTCCTACTTCGTCGAGGCCGTGCTGCCGAACGGCAACACCATCGAAGTGCTTGGACGCGCAAATAAACCACGACGCTGTGTGGTGCGCCCGGCGCCCGATGCTCCCGCACGTACCGACATGTCGCGCGTGCGCGCGGTCACCGAATACGTGAGCTTCGACGGGCTCACGGGGCGCGACTACTACTGGCTCGCGGAGGCCGACTTCCTGTTGCGGCTCGATCGCAAGCTCATCGAAGGCGTGCGCGTCGGCTACGGCCACTACCGCGGGAAGGGCGGCACGATCGAAGAGCTCGATGAGCTAGGGCTTCCGCCGCGGGACGCCGCCTTTACCTACGGTTATCTCGAGCTCGTCCTCGCGCTGCACGAGATGTTCGCGATCATGCCGCGCGTGGAGGTGGGCCTCGGTCGCCCCGCGGAAGAGACGAGCCCCGAGTCGCGCGTGAAAGGCGGCGGCCAGCTCCGCGTACGCATCGGCCGAGCGCGCGGCACCCACTTGATCCTGGCGGGTGAGTCGACGCCGGAGATTGGCCAGCGCGCCTTCGTCGGCCTGACCCTGGGCCTCTTGGAAAAATTCCCGCTCGCCTTCGAGGTGCACGTCACCGACCAACCCGTGAACACGGACGAGCTCGGCGTGCGCGCAGTGTTCGAGCTCGGCTACCGACCGACCGAGGTGTTCGCCCTCGCCGCGCGCGCTTCCTACCAGGGCCGCACCATCGACCACGCCGGGCCTGGCCTCGGCCTTGCCGCCACCTTCGACTGGTGAGGAGCTGACCATGAAAGCCCACATGATGCCCATCCTCGCGCTCAGCGCGCTCCTCGCCCAGCTCCTCGTCGCGCACGCCGCAGCAGACGACGCAAAAACCCCCTCCAGCACGGAGGCCACCCCGAATGCGGCCGAGCTCGCTGCTCGCGACAAGCGCGCCTTCATCGCCCACGTGCCGCGTGGCAGTGCCAAGCGCGAGTCGATCCGGCTCAGCTTCGACGTGCGCGGTGACGACCTCGCAGGCGAGATCGTCGTCTACTTCCGCCCGCTTCAGGCGGGCGTTGGTGAGGTGCAGGTCATGAGCACCAAGGTCTCCCGCGATGCCGAGGGGTATCACGCCACGATTTCCGCCAGTCAGGCTGCAGAGCCTGGCATCGCCTACTGGGTCGTCGAGCGACTGCCCGACGGCAGTGAGCGCGCCGTGTTCGGCTCCGCGACCGAGCCTCAGCCCTTGCACATCCAGGTAGATCCCAGCGACTCACGCGAAGCGCGCCTGCTCCATCTCGCGCACGGGCAACGCTCGCGCATCGCTTTCCGCGGCGAGTGGGTGAGCCTCGGTGACTTCGACGTCGCGAACACCAGCGCCGATGACGAGCACGACCGCTACTACCACCTCGAAGCTCGCTACGCCTATCGCTTTTATCGCAGCATCGAGGAGCTCGAGTTTGCGCTAGGTAGCCTGCGTGGCGATGTACTCGATCAAGCCACCCTCGATGCACGTCGCGAGGTCGGGCTCGACTACGGTCGCGCCGCCATCACGTTCGCGCTCGGAGATTTCTTCCGCCTGCGACCGGGCGTGTTGCTCGGCGTATCGACGGAAGGCTTCGAGGGTGGGTTCGACCTCGCGGCGCTGCTCGGCGATCGAGACGGCACCGAGCTGTCGTTCAAGGGCGGCTACGTCTCGGGACTGGGTGGACACTTCGGCACGCGTCTCGGCTGGGCCACCGTGCCGCGCGTGCCCATGGGCGCCAGCGTCGAGATCACGAACTTCCCCACGGCCGAAGACCTGGGGGTGAGGATGCTGTTCGACATCGGCTACGCCCTCACCGATGCGGCGCTACTCAGCATCAGCGGCGGCTACCGTGGCCGTACCAGCCTGGCCGGGGGGCCATCGCTCTCCGCGGAGCTTAGTTACGGGTTTTGAAGAAAATGCGGGCGGCGGGAGCGCTCATGGGGTACAGTGCCTGCGGCTCACGAGATCGTTGCTTCGGCACTACGCTCTCTCAGACCTCGGGATCGCGACGCGCGAACTGAACGTTTCTGTGAGCCACAGGGGGCAACCCCTGCAATCTCGCCTCTGATCGCGACGGCGCGTTGGATGGTCGAACTGATACTACTGCTGCGCCGTTACGAAATGGGCAATGACAATGGGTAACCGACTCTACGTGGGCAATCTCTCTTTTGGCGCTACCACGGACACGCTCCGCGACGAGTTCAGCCAATTCGGTGACGTCACGGACGTGCACCTCGTGACCGATCGCGAGACGGGCCGCTCACGCGGCTTCGCCTTCGTGACGATGGGCACGGCGGAGCAGAGCGCCAACGCCATCGCGCAGATGGACGGCGCCATGCTGGACGGTCGCGCGCTTCGCGTGAATGAGGCTGAAGAGCGCAGCCAGGGCGGCGGCGGCGGCGGTGGTCGCGGCGGCTTCGGCGGCGGTGGCGGC
>CAYNOM010000769.1:0-3479 GCA_964398415.1 uncultured Polyangiales bacterium
CGCCACATTCGCGGATCCCGCCAACACCTTCCATGAGAAGGCGATATTGTGTCGTGCGGCGGAGAACACCTGCTACTTCGCGTCAGTGAACTGCGCGAGCAAAGGTTCCGGCACCACGTCGGCTGTCGCGCGCCCGGACGGTACGTTGCAGTGCTTTCAACCTTACGGACAAGAGGGCTTGCTCGTGGCCGACCTGGACCTCAGCACAGCCACCGGGTTCCTCGCTTCGCGGTGCCGGACCTCGCCCTTATAGAGGCTGCCTTGTTACCTCTGAGCGATGAGCCGCCTAACAAGGGGTTGCAGCTGACAAGGCCCGCGTTGCAGCATGGTGACGTTGGCGAAACGCAGCCGCGGCTATACTGCTGCACACCACCGAGGCGGGCCCTGCAGCTGAACTCTGTTCCGTTAGCCCCACAACAGCGGGGCGTCGCGACCGCGCGAAAACCGCAGCGTTCCAGCGCGCTTGCTTAGCCACTACATTGTAGTTACAATGTAGGAGTGGATCTGCGGTTCGAGTGGGACACGAAGAAGGACCGCGCCAACCAGAAGAAGCACGGGGTCTCGTTCGCCGAGGCGAAGAGCGCGTTCTCGGATGAACGCGGTCTCGTCATCGACGATCCCGAGCACTCCGAAGAAGAGGACCGATTCGTTCTTCTGGGCATGAGCGCGGCGCTTCGAGTTCTTGTGGTCTGTCATTGCTACCGCGGCGACGGAGACGTCATCCGCATCATCTCGGTACGCAGGGCGGATCAGCATGAGCAGCAGGACTACTTCGCGAGGTGGCGGCCATGAAAAAGCGTTACGATTTCTCCGAGGCACGGCCCAACCCGTATGCCAAGCGGTTGAAGAAGCAGGTCACGATTCGGCTCGACCAGGAGTCGCTGGAGTACTTCCAGAAGCTGGCAGAGGAAACCGGGATACCGTATCAGTCGCTGATCAACTTGTACCTCAAGGACTGCGCGGCCTCGGGGAAGCGGCTTGAGCTGCTCTGGCGCGCGAAGGGTCCCAAGGGGGCAGCCTAACAAGGAGTTGCAGCCGACAAGGCCTGTGGCTCTTCGCTGGTGGCGCCTCGGATCGCGCACGAGCGTGCGAGTCACGTGGAGGTACCACGCGCCTCGAACAATCGCGCGCGGTTGTGGCATGCTCGTGGCGTCGGACCTGGCCATGCAGCTGAACTCCAGATTCGTTAGGCCGACAAGGTCATGGTTACTCGTCGTCAATCATCGGCGGGTATTCGGAGAGCCAGAGATCGATGCCCATCGCGGCCATACGCGCCAGCGTCGCGCTCTCCAGCACGCATCCACCACGCGGCTGCGTCAGCTCGAGCCGAGAAGCCTACGTCCGCGATGTACCGACCCTCTGGCCAGTCGCTTTGTCGGACCCACGCTGCCAGCGCTTCGATCTGCGCGGGCATCTCCCAAGCGTCATCGCAGAGCCATGCGACCTCATCGCCGGGGCGTTCTGCTCGATAGATCTTGATCGGCATAGGAGGATGGTAGCTGGCGTCACGATCCGGCGGGAGTGTGCAGCGACGCCCTGCAGCAACTGGTGGCAACGTGGAGCGGGCCAACAAGGAGTTGGAGCTGCCAGGGCCCGCGGTGCAGACTGCGAGCGCGAAGGTGGCCGGGCGGGTCCGTCGCGTCCGAAACGGGACCCGCCGCTGAACCCCCGCTCCGTTGGGCGCACTCGGAGGCCATGCACGAACTCGAGGCAGTTTTGGCCGAAGCCCGCGCGCTTCTCGCACGCCCTGATAACGATTTCTGCTGGTCGTCATGGGCGGACCAGCAGGCGGCCCTCGCCGAAATCGACATGCTGATTGCGAAGGTGCGAGGTGGACGCATCCCCAAGCTCACGCTGGACGTCATCTTCATGCCCACCGGACCGATGCAGGAGGTCAGTCTTAGCAGTGGCTGGGCCGACGAGTTCCTCGGACTCGCCCAGCGGTACGATGATGCGATGGCTGCCGTCGATCAAAACAAGCCGTGGTGGAAGTTCTGGTAGGCCGTTGAGCTTCGCTTGTCGGATGTGCTCGCGCGCGAGCGCGCGGTTGTGGCAGCCGACTCAGCAGAGCGCTCGGTGGCGCGGGTAGCGCGCTCGCTATTTGGTCGCCAAGACCTGAATGCCGATCAGCCAAGGCGCAAGAATCACACAGCTCAGCCACGCAACCCATAGGGTGAGATTACCCTTTGGTCTGTTCCTGACACCATCTCCTGCACAGATCCGGCAACGTGTACGTACAGCCAAACCACGCTTCTTCGAGGCGGCCCGCGCCTCGGTCAGCGTGAGCTTGGCGGAATGGTCAATCTCCCCGGCGCGTCGCCAAAGCAGATGTCGAGCGCGCGTGCCGTGGTCATGGCCCAGCCGTCGAGGGGCACTGTCTTCATCCGGCTTACCGCTTGCTCGAGAGGCACGCTGACGAGGTTTGGGGGACAGATCGCCATCATCGTCCCTGACTCGCCCGCCAGTAGTGCGCGCACAGCGGCCGCGCCCAGCGCGAGACCCAGGTTGCGATCGGTGGAGCTCGGCGAGCCTCCGCGCACGATGTGCCCGAGCACGGCGGCGCGCGTCTCCTTGCCAGTCAACCGTCCGAGCTCACGCGCTACGATCTCGCCCACGCCGCCGAGCTGGACCTCGCGCCCGAGCTCGTGGGCGCGTACCGTGCGGGCTCCATCGATCGGCGTCGCGCCTTCGGCCACGACCACGATGCAGTACGCGCGCTCGAAGTTGGCCTTCTTGCGAAGGTGTTGGGCCACGATCTCGAGATCGTAAGGTACCTCGGGGATCAAGATCGCGTCGGCGTGCCCCGCGAGCCCACTGTGCAGGGCGATCCAGCCCGCATAGCGCCCCATCACCTCCACCACGAGGATCCGGCGGTGCGATGCCGCCGTGCTGTGCAGGCGATCGATGCACTCGGTCGCGAACTGCACGGCGGTGTCGAAGCCGAAGGTTTGCACTGTGGCCTCGAGGTCGTTGTCAATCGTCTTCGGTACGCCGATCACACGCAGGCCTTTCTGAGCGAAGCGCTGCGCGATGCCGAGCGAGCCATCGCCGCCCACTGCGACGAGCGCGTCGACACCGAGGTGTCGCAGGCGTCCGAGGACCTCATCCGAGCGGTCTTCCTTGCGCCAGGTGCCATCGGCCTGTTCCATCGGGCGCTCGAAGGGATCGCCACGATTGGTCGTGCCGAGGATCGTGCCACCGAGATGCGCAATCCCGGCCACCGCGCGTCGATCCAAGCGAACGACGCCGCCCTCGGGATAGTCCTGCGGCTCGAGCAGACCGTCGTATCCCTCGCGCAACCCGAGAACCTCGATCCCAGCCTTCTCCGCCGCGTACACCACGGCGTGGATCACCGCGTTGAGGCCTGGCGCATCGCCGCCGCCGGTGTTGATCGCAATCCTTCGGATGGAAGCTGTCATGGCCCTCTATGCTGCCACGTTTTCCGATCGGAGCGGATACTGGCGAAGAGTGCGGAGACT
>CAYNOM010000770.1:0-3470 GCA_964398415.1 uncultured Polyangiales bacterium
ATGGCGCGCAGGTCGGGAAGGGAGCGCGCGTCAGGCGCGCCGCGTCGACTCGCAACCCGGAGCGGCGGCGCAGTGACGGGACCAGACCGGACCGGCTCGAGATCGTCACGACCTATTTGCCAACGGCTCCCCAGCATGAAAACGTCACATCATGCCAGCAAGCGCAAGCATCGTCGTCGGTGCACCGGGCGACGCCGATCTCTCCATCCAGGACTTCGAGGCCATCGAGGACGTGCTGGATCTCGTGCGCGAGGCGCTGGTCGCACGACGCCTGGTGCGCGTTCATCTGGCTCGGCCGAAGTCCGCCCGAAGCGCAGACGATGAGGCGACCTTGTCGGTGGCGACCGCGTTCGAGGGCGTCCTTCAAGCCTGTGCGGCGGCGGACCAGGGCGAGGTCGTCTGCTACGTAAGCTCTGAGCTCGTTCGCGATCGACTGGAGGCGCTTCGTCTCGCGGAGTCTCACGCGCAGCGACGCTATCAGCGTGGGCTCTGGTCCATCGTGATCCGCACGGGTGACATCACCTCGGTCGTCGCCGATGCGGTCGTCAATGCGTCGAATACGCGGCTACAACTCGGCAGCGGCGTGTCGGGTGCGCTGCGCCGTGCGTGTGGGCCTGGACTGCAGCGCGAGATGTCGCAGGCCGGCGGAGTGAGCATCGACGGCATGGCGATCACAGGCGCACACGACCTGAGGACGACCGAGCGCATCTTGCACGTGCCGACCGTGAGTGGACAGCCAGAGGTCGTCCGCTCTGCCCTCGACAACATCCTGCGCTACTGCGCCCAGCAGGGGCTGCGCAGTGTCGCGATCCCCGCACTGGGCACAGGCGCGGGGGGCCTCGCCGCGTCGGCGTTCGCGGGTCTGTGTGTCGAGGCCCTGCTCGCAGCGGAGCAGCTGAAGGACGCGTGCACGGTGGTCTTCGTGCTTTGGGACGCAGAGACCTATGCGGCGGTCGAACGCGCGCTCGACGCCAGCGACCTGCAGGCGCTCGGCTGAGCCTGTGGGTGAGCGCGGTCGGGGACGCGCTAGGTGCACAGGCGTACGAGCATCCACAGGGCTCCGCCCACCGCAGCCAGTACGGCAGCCAGCATGCCGAGCGCAAAGATCAGGAAGAGGAAGCCGGTCCACATGATTTGCATGGCACGTGCCGGGGAGATCTCGAAGACCATGCAGGCGATCAGGCACGCCAGGGTGGCTGGCCCGAGGATGGCGAGTGAGGCGAACGACCAGGGCACGACGCCGAACGCTGCGCCGACGCCTGCGAGCGTCGCGACGAGCGGAATGACCCCGAAGAACATGGCGGCGATCATGAGCACGGTGCGCAAGAACCAGGACAGAATATCACCCATGGACAACCCCTTTTCAGAGTCAGAGCAGAGCGACGAACGCGAAGTAGGCGAGCCCTGCCGCGCATGCGAGTAGCAGGGACACTGCGATGACCGTCATCACTCCGACGGCGAAGAGCTCGATGAATGTCGAGACGAGATCCGCGAGCAAACTCAACATGCTGCCTCCGACGGGCAGTGAGAGTGATGCCGCCTGCCCTGAGAGGCATCATCGGCCTTGGCGATGACGGGCTATGTCCACCGAGGCTCGAGCTGCGCGAGGACATTCTCCGACCGCCCTCTTCGTGAGGATGGACGGGAACTCAGCACCCAAGGAGCTTGTCCATGGACCCATTCGACGCTGCGCCACTTCCGGTTGTGGGAACGCGCTACATCTTGCGTGAGACGTTGCTGCGCGTGGAGGTGGAGATCACCCGCGTGTCCGAATGTGATGATCTCGTGTCCATCTCGGCGACCGTCTGCGCGAGTGAGCACACTGCGGGTTCGCTTGCGCCGCCACCGGGAGAACGTTTGGAGCTCAAGTATCGGAGAGGGTACGAGGGGGTGGGCTTCTCGCTCGTCTCACGGGCCAGCTTCGAGGCCGAGATCGAGAGGCGGGAGCGTCGTAGGCGAGCGCACTGAGCTCGCTCAGCCAGGCTCATCCGCAGCGATGAATGGACTCGCGCTGCGCTTGCCTCAGCTGCTCTTCTACGCGCTGGGTCAGGGGGTCGTCCGCTTGGCTCGAGCGCCCATGACAGCTCGCGAGAATCTCTTGTAGCTCGCCCTCCGCCTTCTCCGTGTCGTCGCACGCCCGCAGCGCCTCCGCGACGCGCATGCGGAGAAGAAGAGTCGTTCGATGCCGCTCTCCGAACGCGCTCGCCGCGTGACGTGCCGCGCGCTGCGCGCTGAGCCACGCCTCGCGCGACCGACCCTCGCCCAAGAGCATGGTCACGTGGGCGTCCATCACCCAGAGGGTGCCGGGATGCTCAGGACCGAGCGCCGCGTCGAACAAGGTCAATGCCGCCTCCGTGGTCTTGCTCCCTTCGTTCAGCTCACAGGTCTGCGCCATGCGCAGTGCGAGGCGCGTTCGCGCCGCATGGGTGAGGTAGTGCTGCTCGCCGAGCTGCTCTCGCCGCAGGGTGACGAGATCGCGGTGGAGCTGAAGCGACCACGAGAGGTTGCCCTGGGCGTGCACGGAGCCAGCGAGCATCTCGAGGGCTGCCGCCGCAAGCGGATGGGGATGCGCTCCAGAGCGCCGCATGCGGGCGAGCGCCGCGCACAGGGCGCTCTCTGCACGGGCATGCTCACCGAGCGCCCGCAGCGATCGAGCGAGCGCGACGAACGAGGTCAAGACGACCGGCGCGACCGGGTCGCGCGTCTCCTCGTGCCCGCGCACGAGGGGGAGATAGTGCTCCACGGCCGTGCCGTGGTCCTCGAGGCCTGCATAGGCGAACCCCACGCTCAGCTTCGCACTCGGGGTCGTGCTCCGTTCGTTCGCGAGCGAGTTGAGATCGTGCATGACTTCCTGTCGAGCGGGGCCGAGCTGCGACACCTCGTCGGCTTCGTGGAGCCGCCTCACCCAGCGCGCGCGAGCAGACAGGCCGTCGAGGCTCGTCGATCCGCTCCGCGCGCTTTCATGGTCAGACGACCAACGCGCGAGCTCTACGGCGGCACGGGGGAACCCTGCGGTCTGGGCAAAGTCTGCGATGACTGCGACGTCCGCGGCCAGCTCCGCAGCGGCCACTCTGGGGGGACAGATCTCTCGGGCCAGGTCGCCCAGCGCACGACGCGCGTGTTCGAGGCCGAGTAGGCGCAGGTGCTGTAGCGCGCCTGCTTCGTCGCGTTGCGCGATGAGCGTCGCCAGGAAGGTTGGGTCACGGAGTAGGCGGCAGGCATCGTCGTGCCATCCCAGCATCACTAGACAAGGGATCGCTTGTGTCGCGCGCGCGATGCCTTGCCGGGTGTGTCGCTCGCGTGGGTCCCAGCTCGCGACGTGGCGCGCCAGATGTTCGAGGGCGCCGTCAGAGGTGCCGGTAGCGGTGCCGAGGTGCTTGGCCATCCATGAAGCAGACACCACATTGCAGACGAGCTATGTCCGGATCTGTTCGAGCAGTCGGCCGACTTCCCTCGTCTCTGCGTGGTCG